>JAYUHN010000472.1:0-8273 GCA_043766965.1 Ramlibacter sp.
GGAAGCGCCGATCAGCGTCGCGATCAGGGTGATCAGGCGCTTGAACAGGAACACACTCATCAGGCCGTCGATAATGCCAGAACTGTTCGCGAGGGAACCTGGCATGGCGCTGTTGATTACCGACGAGTGCATCAACTGCGATGTCTGCGAGCCGGAGTGCCCGAACGAGGCGATCCGTCCCGGTGCCGAAATCTACGAAATCGATCCCTCGCGCTGCACCGAATGCGTGGGGCACTTCGACCAGCCCCAGTGCGTGCAGGTCTGCCCGGTCGCCTGCATCCCGCTCGACCCGGCCCATCTCGAGAGCAGCGAAACGCTCTGGCAGAAGTATCGGCGCCTGACCGCGCAGGCCGTTCCAGCTTCCGCAGCAACTGGCGTCGCCCCCGCCGGCCCGGGGCACGAAGCCTAGGTCGCGACGGTCTTCGCAGCTTTCCTGCTCTTTTTCCTGGTGATGGTATCGACCGGCTTGCGGGGCGCCATCGCGGTGAAATCTTCCGGCCTGCGCAACTGGCGCTTGCCGATCTTCCTGAATTCGACGAGCAGGGTCGCCGGCGGGCGCGGTGGCGGCTTGGGGATGGTCGCCTGCGCCGGCTGGTTTTCCAGCCTGAGGCGCTCCTTTTCCATCGCAGCCGCGGTTTTCGCATCGCCGCGGGTCGTGGCTTCCGCCTGTTCGCGTTGAGCGGCGGTCGGGGCTTCGACGGACGAAACCATTGTCGCGCCGGCGCACGGCAGGTCGCTGTAGCTGTCGCCGCAGCGATAGATCGTTGCGGCGGCAGCCGCTGCCCAATGCACGGATAAGGCGAACACGAACGCGGCGACTGGAACTGGCTTGACCATGGTTCTTCCTTCTTTTCTGTCACGTCCCTTCGGGCCGGGGCGGCTTGGGGCGCGGTGGCTTGCTGGTATGCACGATCAGCGTGGCCTTCTCCATTTCTCCGGCGAGCATCGCGGGCACGGCACTGAGCGTGCGGGCAATGCATTCCTCCATCAAGGTGCGCTGATCGGGCGCAGGTTTCTGCAGGACCCAGTTGATCACCTCCGCCTTGACCCCGGGGTGACCTATTCCCAGCCGCAAGCGCCAATATTCACCGGTTCCGAGCTGGGCGTGAATGTCGCGAAGTCCGTTGTGGCCGGCGTGGCTGCCGCCGAACTTGAGCTTGGCCTGGCCCGGCACGACGTCGAGTTCGTCGTGCGCCACCAGGATTTCCTGCGGCTCGATCTTGAAAAAGCGCGCCAGCGCCGCCACCGACTTGCCCGACAGGTTCATGAAAGTCTTCGGCTCCAGCAGCCAGACGTTCTGGCCGTTCACCGATGTGCGCGCCACCAGCCCGTGGTAGCTCCGGTCGGCCACCAGCGCGAGCTTCATGTCACGGGCCAGCGCATCCAGCCACCAGAACCCCGCGTTGTGGCGCGTGCTTTCGTATTCCGGGCCCGGGTTCCCCAGGCCGACGAACAGTTTGATCATGGTGCGGCGATTATCGAAGGTTGGAAAACAAAACGGCCCACCGAAGTGGGCCGTCCGGCAATCGCGGAAAGCGGATTACTTCTTGCCTGGCTTGGCCGCCGGAGCCTTGGCTGCCGGCGCTGCCTTCGCGGCAGGGGCGGCCTTGCCCGCGGGAGCGGCTTTGCCTGCAGGAGCGGCCTTGCCGGCCGGCGCCGCCTTGGCATCGGGCTTCGCATCGCCCTTGGCTTCGGCCTTGGGGTCGGCCGCGGGCGCGGCGGCGGTCGCTGCCGGTTCTTCGACCTCGGCCACGGTAGCGACAACGGACACGATCACGGGGTTCGGCTTGCCGCGCGTCACGGCTGTAACGCCCTTGGGCAGGGTGACATCGTTCAGGTGCAGCGACATGCCCTTCTTCAGCCCGGACAGGTCGACCTCGATGAATTCGGGCAGGTCTGCCGGCAGGCAGGAGATGTCCAGCTCGGACATCACGTGGTTCATCACGCAGTGCTCGAACTTGACGGCCTGCGATTCCTCGGCGTTGATGTAGTGCATCGGCACCTTCATGTGCAGCTTGGTCTTGGCGTCGACGCGCTGGAAGTCGATGTGCTGGACCAGCGGTTTGTACGGATGCATCTGCACGTCGCGCAGCAGCACCTTGGCCGTGTTGTTGCCCAGTTCCATGTCCAGGATGGAGGAATGGAAGGCTTCCTTCTTCAAGGCGTGCCACAGCGCGTTGTGATCGAGCTCGATCAGTTGCGGCTGGCCTGCGCCCCCATAGACGATGCCGGGCGTCTTGCCGGTATTGCGGAGACGGCGGCTCGCACCCGTACCCTGCTTTGCGCGCTCAAAAGCGACTAGTTTCATGTTTCTCTCCATCGGGGAATCCACCGCGACCAGTGTGACTCCGGTTTTAAAATGCCCTTGCGGGGCCTCGTATGGACTTCGCGCAACGTCGTGCAGCGAAGTCCCCTTGCGTCAGGATCCGGCTTGCCGGTCCTGATCGCACTGGTCAACCAACTTTCAGATCGCGAAGCGATCTGAAAGTTAAAACAAGTTCTCCTGGTCCGAGAACAGACTCATCACGGACTCACCCTTGGCGATCCGCTGGATCGTCTCCGCGATCAGCGGGGCCACGGTGAGCTGGCGTATTTTCCTGCAGCCACGGGCCGCGTCGGACAGCGGGATGGTGTTGGTCACCACCACTTCGTCCAGGGCCGTGCCCTTGTTCAGCCGTTCCACGGCGGGGCCGGAGAAGATCGGGTGCGTGCAATACGCGTACACCTTCTTGGCGCCGCGCTCCTTGAGCACCTCGGCCGCCTTCACCAGCGTGCCGGCGGTGTCGATCATGTCGTCCATGATGACGCAGTTGCGGCCGTCGATGTCACCGATCACGTGCATCACTTCGCTTACATTGGCGCGCGGACGGCGCTTGTCGATGATCGCCAGGTCGGTGTTCAGCTGCTTGGCCAGGGCACGCGCCCGCACCACCCCGCCGACGTCGGGAGAAACGACGATCAGGTCGTCGTAGTTCTTCTGCCTCAAGTCCGTCAGCAGCACCGGCGACGCGTAGATGTTGTCCACCGGAATGTCGAAGAAGCCCTGGATCTGGTCGGCATGCAGGTCCATCGTCAGCACGCGCGAGACGCCGACCGTCTGCAGCAGATTGGCCACCACCTTGGCCGAGATCGGCACCCGCGACGAGCGCGGACGGCGGTCCTGGCGGGCATAACCGAAATACGGGATCACGGCGCTGATGCGCTCGGCCGAAGCGCGCTTGAGCGCGTCGACCATGATCAGCAATTCCATCAGGTTCTCGTTGGTCGGCGCGCAGGTCGACTGGACCACGAACACATCGCGGGCGCGCACGTTCTGGTTGATCTCGACGGTGACTTCACCGTCGGAAAAACGGCCCACGTGGGCCGCGCCCAGGCCGATTCCCAGATGCCCCGCTATCTCCGCGGCCAGCTCCGGATTGGCGTTGCCGGTGAACACCATGAAGTCGGGGGATTGAGCTGCTTGCATTGGCGTCCAGAATTACGTTTTGTGCCGGTACGTCGGAACGTATTTGGCAGGGGAGGAAGGACTCGAACCCTCGCATGCTGGAATCAAAATCCAGTGCCTTTACCAACTTGGCGACTCCCCTACACAGGTTGAAGGCCCGCTTCCCTTTCAGAAAACCGACCTTCCACCGAAATCGTCGCTGGCCGCCCAACCGAGCAAAGGATGGACCGCCAGATTGCCGCATTCGCGCACCTGCCATCCCACCGGAGCCGCAAGCATGGGCGTTTCCCTCGTCACCCGGGCGAACACCGCGCTGCCCGAGCCGGTCATGCGCGCTTCGAGCCCCTGGTCACCAAGCCACTGAAGAGCCTGTGTCACCGCCGGGCAAAGCCGCTGCGCCACCGGCTGCAAGTCGTTCCGGCCAAATCCGAAGGGAAAAGTGCCATCCGCTCTTGCAGCAAAGCCAGAAATTATAGCAGGAGCGCCGTCTCTCTTCAGCTGCGGATCCCCGAAGACGCGCGCCGTGTCCAGCCCTTGCGGCGGTTTGGCCACAACGAAGCGGGCGGCCGGCAGGTCCACTGGCTGGAGTCGTTCGCCGACACCCTCTACCCACGCGTTGCGGCCCCGCAGGAAGAAGGGAACGTCGGTACCAAGCGCGAGCCCGATCGTCTCGAGCTGGGGCAGCGACAGCCCCAGGCGCCACAGCCGGTTCAAAGCCAGCAGGCAGGATGCCGCGTCCGACGATCCGCCGCCCAGTCCGGCCTGGATCGGGATCTGCTTTTCGAGTCGGATATGAACACCCGATCTGGTGCCGCTGGCCTGCTGCAAGGCGCGGGCGGCGCGAACCGCCAGGTCGTCTTGCGGCAGGGCGATACCGTCGTCCTCCCGGCTGATCTGCCCGTCGTCGCGCAGTTCGAAATGGAGCGTGTCGGACCAGTCCACCAGCATGAACACCGACTGCAGCAGGTGGTAGCCGTCTGCGCGGCGGCCGATGACGTGAAGGAACAGGTTGAGCTTGGCTGGAGCGGGGACGTCGTACAGCGCCCTCATGCCACTACTTGTCCAGCGCGACGCGAAGGTCGGCCAGGGGCGGCGGCGCCAACCGGCGGGCGTGAAGCCGCCCCTGCCCCAACTGCGACAAATCGGCCTCCCAGCCCGCCACCGGCGTGTTGTTCCCGGCGAGCCACTGGAACAGGCTGGCAACCGGGATTGCGGTGCCTGTGGCACCGGCGACCAGCGCATCGATCGAATCGAACTGCCGCACCTCCCTGCCCAACTGCAGTGTCGCCATGCCCGGGGCCCAGTTGAGGGCGGCCAGCGTGCCGCCAAGCGGGTTGTAAAGCATCAGCTCGCCGGCTTCCGGACGTCCTCGCAGCTCGAACCCCGCGGAAAAGGACTGGGAGGCGTTGTCCTCCACCTGCAGTGCGAGCCGGCCGCGCCAGACACCGGTCGCGCTGTCGCTTTGTTCCGGCGCCCGGGGCGGCTGGGCGCAACCGGCGATGAACAGCATCGAGCCCGCCAAGACGCCCAGCGTCTTCCGTCGTGACACAAACCTCATGGTTTGACGCGCAACCGCTTCAAGGTGTCCTGCAGGGT
Organism: Ramlibacter sp.; assembly: GCA_043766965.1. GTDB lineage: Bacteria > Pseudomonadota > Gammaproteobacteria > Burkholderiales > Burkholderiaceae_C > Ramlibacter. The sequence continues at coordinate 5,042 of JAYUHN010000472.1, forward strand.
TTCGTTATCGCTGTTCAGCAACATGCCCTCTTTCCAGACCGTTTGCGCACGCTCGCGCTGGCCCATTGTCCACAGCACCTCGCCCAGGTGGGCGGCGATCTCGGCGTCCGGCCGCGACTTGTAGGCCGTGTCGAGGATCCGCAGCGCCTCGGTCTGATGGCCCAGGCGGAACTCCACCCACCCGAGGCTGTCGCTGATGAACGGGTCCCCGGGCGCAAATTCCAGCGCCTTCTGGATCAGCTGCCGCGCTTCAGGCAGGCGCACATTGCGCTCGGCCAGCGAGTAACCCAGGGCGTTGTAGGCGTGGTGATAGTCCGGCTTGGCCGCGATGACCTGCCGCAGCAGCCGTTCCATATCGGCGTTGTTGCCCATCTTTTCCGCCTGCATCGCCTGGTCGTAAAGCAACTCGAGATCGGTCGGGTCGCGCTTCACAGCCTCGGCCAGCAGCTGGTACGCCGCCTTGTATTGCTTGTTCTCGCGCAGCAGCTGCACCTCCGCCATCAGCTTGTTGCGCGCATCGCCGGGATTGCGCTCGGGAATCGATCGCAGCAGCTTGCGCGCATCCTCCAGCTTGCCCTGGCGCGCCAGCAGCGAGGCGCGGCGGCTCTGCGCCGCGATCAGGTCTTGCGAGTTTTCGATCTTGTCCAGCAAAGCGCCCGCCATTTCGTAGTCCTTGCGCTTCTCGGCGATCTGCGACAGCGACAGATAGGCCTGCGCCAGGCCCCGGTTACGTTCCTCGCCGGCGGGCTGCTCCTGCGCCAGTTCGACATAGCGTTTGAGCGACGCTTCGGCCGCGGGCAGCTGGTTGTCCTGCACCTGCAGCGTTCCCTGGACCAGCCACGCTTCCGCGAACTGCGGCCGTTCGGCGGTGATGAACTGGAGTTGCTGCGATGCCTCGGCATAACGCTGCACGTCGAGCAGCACGCGGGCGTAACCCATGCGCAGCTCGGGCACAGGCTTGCCCTCCAGGTAGCGGCGCACGATCGCTTCGGCGGCGGGCTGCTTCGGGTCCATCAACTCGAGCGCCAGCAGGGCGGGGCCCTCGGCGGCCGGGTTGATCGCCTGAGCCCGCCTGGCTGCGTCGATCGCGCCGGCCGTGTCTCCGGCCGCGAGGCGCATTCTTCCGATGGATGTCCAGGCCGGGGAGCTGACGGCCGCTGTAGTGAGCTGGTCGGCCAGGATCGGTTCGACCACCGACGCCGCCAGCTTCTTGTCGCTGACGCGCGCATAAAGCCTCGGGATGCCCGCGAGCACGCCCGGCCGGTCGGCCGGACTGGCCAGGGCGATTTCCTTCTTGAGCAGCTCCGCGCTTTCGGGGATCCGGTTCAGCGCCACCAGGATCTGGAGCACGTACCGATTGGCTTCGCGCGATTCGGGTTGGGCCTGCGTCCATGCGCGAGCCGCCTGCAGCGCCGCATCCGCCGAACGGGCCTGGAAGGCGATGTCGACGGCGCGCTGATAGAGTGCCGGGTCGTTGCTCTTGCGGGCGGCATCCAGGATGATCGAATACCCGGTGCCGGCGTCGCTGTCGGTGGCGTTGATCTCACCGAGCAGCAACTGGTAGAACATTTGCGCGTCGAGGTCCGACGGGACGATGCTTGCGGATTCGGGTGTGCCTTCGGTTGTCTGCGCGTGGGGCGCCTGGGCCAGGGCCAGCAGGAGCAACGCAAGGGGAGCAAGACGGAGTTGGCGCTTCATCAAACCATAATAGTCCAGCCGGTCTGACCATGCCTGAACTGCCCGAAGTAGAAGTGACGAGGCTCGGTTTTGCGGACCGGATCGCCGGCGCGCGCATCGACGCGGTGCGCATGGGGAAACCGCTTCGCTGGCCGCTGGGCGCCGATCCTGCCGCACTGGTCGGTCGCGTCGTCACGGGCGTTCGCAGGCGGGGCAAATACCTGCTGGTGGATCTCGACCGCGGCTTGCTGCTGCTGCATCTGGGCATGTCAGGCAGCCTGCGCTTCACCGCCGCCCTCACCGAGCCGGGCAGCCACGATCACTTCGACCTTGTGACCAGCCGCGGCTCGCTTCGATTGAACGATCCGCGCCGCTTCGGCGCCGTTGTCTATGTGGAGAGCGAAGCCGCGCCCGAGGCCGGCAAGCTGTTGGCCCGCCTGGGCGTGGAACCTCTGGGCGACTCCTTCGACCTCGATGCCTTCCACGCCGGGCTGCGGCGACGAAAGGCGGCCGTCAAGCAGGTGCTGCTGGCCGGCGATCTGGTGGTCGGGGTCGGCAACATCTATGCATCGGAAGCATTATTCATGGCCGGCATCCGGCCAACAGTGTCTGCTTTGCGCATCAGTCGGCCCAGGGCCGCCCGGCTGCTCCAGGCGGTCCGCGAAGTCCTGACCCGGGCCGTTGCGAAGGGGGGCAGCACCCTGCGGGATTTTTCCAACACCGACGGCCAGGCCGGGTACTTCCAGCTGGAAGCCATGGTGTACGACCGCAAAGGGCTGCCATGCCGGGTTTGCGGCGCGCCGATCCGCCAGATTCGGCAGGGCCAGCGGGCTAGTTACTTCTGCCCGGTTTGCCAGAAACCATGAACGGCTGGGCAGGGTCCGGATGCTATATTGATGTATAGCGGGGGCTCAGTGGGTACTTCCTTTAACGATCAATTCGACCAGCACGGCGCCTGGCGACGCGAATTCGCCTTGCGGCTGAAGCTGTTGTCCGAATGGCTCAGGGACCACGAGCTGCTCGACGCCGCGGTCGAAGAGAGGCTGCGCAGGCTCGAGACCCAGATGCGCTCGGACAAGGTCATGGTGGCCTTCGTCGCCGAGTTCTCGCGCGGCAAATCCGAACTGATCAACGCGATCTTCTTTGCCGGCTACAAGCGCCGGATCATGCCCGCCAGCGCCGGCCGCACCACCATGTGTCCTACCGAGCTGGGCTGGGACGCCGATGTGCCCCCTTGCCTGCGCTTGCTGCCTATCGAAACCCGCTTGCAACCCCAAGCCCTGATGGAGTGGCGCTCAGCCCCCGAAAAGTGGACCCGCGTAGACCTGGACGTGAACGACGCAGGCCAGTTGGCCCAGGCTTTTGAAAAAGTAGCCGAGATACGCAAAGTGACCCAAGACGAGGCGCGCGCGCTGGGCTTTTGGCACGACGACACGCCCGACGATAACCCGATGACGGACGCAGCGGGCATGGTGGAAGTGCCTAAGTGGCGGCACGCTTTGATCAACATTGCCCACCCGCTGCTCAAACAAGGTCTGGTGATCCTGGATACCCC
>JAYUHN010000473.1:0-8270 GCA_043766965.1 Ramlibacter sp.
CCGTGCGATCGCGCCCGAGAGGCCCCGGCCCTTGAGGTAGCCAATGGCGCGCGGCGAGGCCTTCAGGTGCCTGCGGAAGGCTTCGCCGGCTTTTTCGAGCACGTCGCTCAGAGTGCTCTGCTTTTCGCGCTGGGCCGCGGCGCGCGCCCGCTCGGCCGGCGAGGCCTCGCCCTCGGGCACCTGCAGGCCGTATTGGCCGGCCAGCTCGTGCACCGCTTCGACGAAGCCCATGCCGGCGTGCGCCATCAGGAACCCGATCGCGTTGCCGTGCACGCCGCAGCCGAAGCAGTGATAGAACTGCTTGCTCGGGCTGACCGAAAACGACGGCGACTTTTCGATGTGGAACGGACACAGCCCCATGTAGTTCGCGCCGCCCTTCTTCAGCTGCACGTGGCGCCCGACGATCTCGACGATGTCGGCGCGGCTCACGAGCTCCTGGATGAAGTTCTGGGGAATGGCCATGGTCTGTGTATTCTTACCGGGAATTTCAGGAGACAAGCATGACCAGCATCTACGAGCGGGACCTGCCCCGCAACGCCGCCAACCACGCGCCGCTGACGCCGCTGTCGTTCCTGGAGCGCAGTGCCGAGGTGTATCCGCAGCGGCTGGCGGTGATCCATGGCGACCTGCGCCGGACCTGGGCCGAGCTCTACGTCCGCTGCCGGCAGCTGGCAAGCGCCCTGGCCCGGCACGGCGTGGGCAAGAACGACACCGTCGCCGTGATGCTGCCCAACACGCCGCCGATGGTGGAGGCGCATTTCGGGATTCCCATGGCCGGCGCGGTGCTGAACGCGCTCAACACACGGCTCGATCCGGAGACGGTCGCGTTCATGCTCGATCACGGCGAAGCGAAGGTGGTGATCGTCGATCCCGAATTCGCCGGCGTAATGAAGCAGGCGATCGCCCTGCGCAAGGACCAGCGCCCGCTGCTGGTGATCGACGTCGAGGACGCGCTGTACACCGGCGCGGCCGGCCGCATCGGCAGCACCACCTATGACGCGTTCGTCGCCGGCGGCGACGGCGAATTCGCCTGGCAGCTGCCGGCCGACGAATGGGACGCGATCGCGCTCAACTACACCAGCGGCACCACCGGCAACCCGAAGGGCGTGGTCTACCACCACCGGGGCGCGGCGGTGAACGCGATCTCCAACATTCTTGAATGGGACCTGCCAAAATTCGCGACCTACTTGTGGACGCTGCCGATGTTCCACTGCAACGGCTGGTGCTTTCCGTGGACGGTGGCGGCCCGGGCCGGCGTCAACGTCTGCCTGCGCAAAGTGGAGGCGCAGGCCATGGTCGATGCGATCCAGCGCCATGGCGTGACCCATTACTGCGCCGCGCCGATCGTGCACGGCATGCTGGTCAACGCCCCCGACTCGATGACGGCCGGATTGCCGCGCGGCGTCAAGGCCATGGTCGCCGGGGCGGCGCCGCCGGCGTCGATGATCGAGGGCATGGAGCGGATGGGGTTCGACCTGATCCATGTGTACGGGTTGACCGAAACTTACGGGCCGGCGACCGTCTGCGCCAAAGATGCGCACTGGGATGCGCTCGACATCGGCGAGCGCGCGCGGCTGAATGCGCGCCAGGGCGTGCCCTACCACTTGCAGCGGGGCGCGCGCGTGATCGATCCGGACAGCATGCAGCCGGTGCCGCTCGATGGCGAGACCATGGGCGAGATCATGTTCCGCGGCAACATCACCATGAAGGGCTACCTGAAGAACCCGGCCGCGACCCGGGAGGCGTTCGCCGGCGGCTGGTTCCACACCGGCGACCTGGCGGTTCAGTCGGCGGACGGCTACATCAAGATCAAGGACCGCAGCAAGGACATCATCATTTCGGGCGGCGAGAACATTTCGTCGATCGAAGTCGAGGACGTGCTCTACCGTCATCCGGACGTGCTGGCGGCGGCCGTGGTCGCCAAGCCCGACCAGCGCTGGGGCGAGACGCCTTGCGCCTTCGTCGAACTCAAGGCCGGCGCCACGACGACCGCCGCCGACATCGTCAGCCACTGCAAGAAGCACCTGGCCGGTTTCAAGGTGCCGCGCGCGGTGGTGTTCGGCGAGTTGCCGAAGACCTCGACCGGCAAGATCCAGAAGTTCGAGTTGCGCAAGCTGGCTGGCTCGGCAGCGGCAATCGACGTGTAAACCTTCTCAGGTCTTCAGTGCCATGCCCAGCCGCTCGATGGTCACCTTCTCCTTGGCGAACTGTTCGCGCGCGAACCGGGTGTAGTCCTCGGTGTTCATGTAAATCACCGGCTGGTCGTACTTTTCGAAACTGGCCAGCACCGCCGGATCCTCCAGGGTCTTGCGGAAGGCGTCGTGCAGGCGCCTGGTCAGCGCCGGGTCCATGCCCCGGGGCCCGCCGATTCCGAACGGCGAATCCGAAACCGTTTCGAAGCCCAATTCCTGCAGGGTCGGCACATTCGGCCAGCGCTTGGTGCGCTTGCTGCCATAGGTGGCGAGGAGGCGGCAGGTGCCTGCTTCCACATGCGGGCCCCAGCCGGTTGCGTCGCTGTGCGACATCACGTGGCCGCCCAGCAGCGCCTGCATGCCATCGGCGTTGCCCTTGAACGGGATGTGCTGCAGCTTGATGCCGGCGCGGGACGAAAACTCCTCGATCGCAAGATGCGGCGTCGTGCCAGTGCCGGTCGAACCGTAGGTGAATTTCTCGGGATTGGCCTTGGCATAGTCGACCAGGTCCTTGATCGACTTGATCGGCGAGTCGGACCGGACCACGATGCCGAATGTGTAGCCGGTCAGGCAGGCAATGTAAGTGAAGTCCTTGAGCGGATCGAACTGCATCTTCTGCATGTGCGGCAGCCGCACCACGCCGAGGGTCAGCTGCGACAGCGTGTAGCCGTCGGGCTTGGCCGACAACAATTCGTTCGGTCCCAGCATGCCGCTGGCGCCAGCCTTGTTCTCGATCACGAACTGGCCGCCCAGCGCCTTGCCCGCGCTGTCGCCGATGGCCCGCATCACGGCGTCGGTCGATCCGCCGGCCGGCCAGGGGCAGATCAACCGGATCGGACGGCTCGGGTAAGGCTGCGCCTGCGACAGGGCGGGGAGGGCAATTGCGGCTGAGCTTGCCAGTGCGGCGTGAACGAAGCGGCGTCGGTTGGGGGATCGAAAGGTCATGGAACGCTCCAGGTCGGAGAGTCCAATCTAGGGCACGCCGGCGGGAGAGCCATGAGGGCTAACCATGGCGACACCGCGCAGCGGCATACTTATCGCCATGCGAATTCTCAGTCACCAGGCCCAATACGTTCTCACCAATCCGGGCAAGTTTTCCTGGCGCGTGCTCAAGGCCTTCAAGAAGAACCAGGGATTGCTGCTGGCAGGGGCAGTCGCCTATTACGCCCTGCTGTCGATCGTGCCGCTGCTGATCCTGAGCGTGATCGCACTGTCGCACGTGGTCGACCAGGGCGAGTTGCTGCTGACCATCGGCCGCTACCTCGAATGGCTGATGCCGGGGCAGTCCAAAGCCATCAGCGGCGAGCTGGCCACCTTCCTGGCGCACCGGGACGTGGTCGGCTGGGTGTTGCTGGCGACCATGCTCTTTTTCAGTTCGCTGGCGTTCACCGTGCTGGAAAACGCGATGTCGGTGATCTTCCTGCACCGGATCGCGGTCAGAAAGCGGCGTTACTGGATCTCGGTGCTGCTGCCTTACGTCTACATCCTCAGCCTGGGCTTCGGCCTGCTGGTGGTGACACTGGTGTCGGCCAGCCTGCAGGCGATCGGCGAGGAGAGCATCAATTTCCTGGGGCACGAATGGTCCCTGAGCGGCCTCTCGGGCGTGCTGCTCTACCTGCTGGGACTGGCGGGCGAGATCTTCGTGCTGACCTCGGTCTACCTGGTGATGCCGGTCGGGCGGCTGTCCTGGCAGCATGCGTTGGGTGGTGGCGTGACGGCGGCGCTGTTGTGGGAGATCACGCGCCACATCCTGGTCTGGTACTTCAGTACGCTGTCCCAGGTGAATGTGGTCTACGGTTCGCTGACGACCGCGATCGTAGTGCTGCTGAGCCTGGAGATCGCCGCGATGCTGTTGCTGTTTGGCGCCCAGGTGATCTCCGAGTACGAGCGGATCGACAAGCCCATGCAGCCAGACGCGGTCAATCCGCTGCGGACGGACGACCAGCCAGCCTGACTGCCGATTCCCGCTCAGTGATCCAGGATGGAAGCCAGGAACATCCGGCCGCGTTCGGTGCGCGGGTGCTGGAAGAATTCGGTCGGCGTCGAGGCCTCCACGATTTGCCCTTCATCCATGAAAACGATCCGGTCCGCCACCGACCGCGCGAAGCCCATCTCGTGCGTCACGCACAGCATGGTCATGCCCTGGCCGGCCAGCTCGATCATCACGTCCAGCACTTCCTTGATCATCTCCGGGTCGAGCGCCGAGGTCGGCTCGTCGAACACCATGATCTTCGGCGTCAGGCACAGGGCGCGAGCGATCGCCACGCGCTGCTGCTGGCCGCCGGACAGCTGCAACGGATATTTGTTGGCCTGCTCCGCGATCCGAACGCGCTCGAGTTGCGCCATCGCGCGTTCGACGGCCTCCTTGCGCGGCAGCCCCGCCACCCAGGTCGGCGCCAGGATCAGGTTCTCCAGCACCGTCAGGTGCGGAAACAGGTTGAACTGCTGGAACACCATGCCGACCTGGCGCCGCACCGCTTCGATCGCCTTGACGTTGTCGCCCAGCACCAGTCCGGCGACGGTGAGCTTGCCTTCCTGGTAATCCTCCAGCGCGTTGATGCAACGCACCAGCGTCGACTTGCCGGACCCGGACGGACCGCAGATGACGATGCGTTCGCCCGCGGCCACGCTGAGGTCGATGTCCCTCATCACATGGAGGCCGTCGCCATACCATTTGTTGACGCGCTCGAACTGGACGACTGGCTCGGTCATTGGGTTCCTCGGGCGGGACGTCAGCGGGAGTGGCTGCGGCGCAGGCGACGCTCGACGCCCAGGCTGTAGCGCGACATGGCGAAGCAGCAGCTGAAATAGATCGCCGCGATGAAGAGGTAGGCCTCTCCCTTGAACGGTCCCCAGTTGGGATCGGAGCCGACCGCCAGCGACAGGGCGCCGGTCAGTTCGTACAGCGAGACGATGGTCACCAGCGAGGTGTCCTTGAACAGCGAGATGAAGGTGTTCATGATGTTGGGCACGACGGCGGCGAGTGCCTGCGGCAGCACCACCTTGCGCTGCGTCTGCGACCAGGTCAGGCCGATGCTTGCCGCGGCCTCGACCTGCCCGGTGCCGATGGTCTGCAGCCCGGCCCGCACGATCTCGGCCATGTAGGCGGCGGTGAACAGCGTGATGCCCACGACGACCCGGATCAGCACGTCGGGCGATTTTCCGACCGGCATGAAAAGCGGCAGCATGAACGATGCCATGAACAGCACCGAGATCAGCGGCACGCCGCGGATCAACTCGATATAAACGGTGCAGAGCGTGCGGATCGCCGGCATCCGCGAGCGCCGGCCCAGCGCCACCAGCACCGCGATCGGAAAGGCCAGAACCATGGACACGACGCTCAGCAGGATGGTGAGCGGCAGTCCTCCCCACTGGTCGGTGGGGACCTGGCTCCAACCCAGCACCCCGCCCGACATCAGGGCGAAGAAGGCGGCCAGTCCGGCCAGCCACAGCAGCGGCAGCCATGGCTTCCAGCAGCGCGGGGTGCAACTCGCGACCACCGGCGCCAGCAGACACAGGGTGGCCAGCAGCGGCCGCCACCACTGCGTCTGTGGGTAGCGCCCGAGCAGGATGAACACCCCCTTTTCCACCACCACGCCCCAGCACGCGCCGATGCCGCGCGCGGCCTGGCAGCGGTCGGCGTCGGGCGCGAACACCGCCTGCAGCAGGCCCCACGTGACGCCCTGGACTGCCAGCCAGCCGAGGACGAACAGCAGCAGCAGCGTGGCGAGCGCGTTCGGAATGTTGGAGAACAGGTTCTGGCGCAACCATGCCATGCGGCCCCGGATGCGCGCTGGGGCCGGCCGGGGAGCAATCGCGTGGAAGCCTGAGTCCATCTGCCGGTCACCTTTCCTTCAAGGCCGCCCGGCGGTTGAACCAGTTCATGAGCGCGGACGTGCTGAGCGAGAGCGTCAGGTACACCAGCATGATGACCGCGATGCATTCGACGGCGCGGCCGCTCTGGTTCAGCGACGTGTTCGCGATCGAGACCACGTCCGGGTAACCCACCGCCACCGCGAGCGACGAATTCTTGGTGAGGTTCAGGTATTGGTTGGTCAGCGGCGGAATGATCGGCCGCAGCGCCTGCGGCAACAGCACCAGCCGCAATGCGCGGCGGCGCGACAGGCCGAGTGCCGCCGCGGCCTCGTGCTGGCCGGCCGCGACCGAGGCGATGCCGGCGCGAACCACTTCGGCCACATAACACGCGGTGTACAGCACCAGGCCGATCAGCACCGTAAGGTATTCGGGACTGAGTGCGCTTCCCCCTTCGATCTGGATTTCGCTGCGGTACGGATAGTCGAACAGCAGCGGTGCGCCGCCCGCCAGCAGCCCCAGCGCCATGCCGGCGACCACCAGCAGGGCGACCACGACCGCCACCGGACGGGGCACTCCCGTCGTCTCGAAGCGCACCCGCGCCAGGCGGGCGTAAGCGAACGCGGCTGCGATTCCCAGCCCCAGCCCCGCCAGCCCAAGCCAGTAACCCGGCTGCCAGAGCAGCACCGGAAACGACAGGCCGTTCTTGCTGATGAATGCGATTTCCGCGAAGCTCAGGGCGTCTGCCGGCAGCGGCAGGTATTGGGTGAAGAGGAGATACCACATTAGAAGCTGCAGCAGTACCGGAATGTTGCGGAACAGTTCGACGTAGCCGTAGCAGATGCCGCGCAGCAGGGCGTTGCGGGAAAAGCGGCCGATTCCCAGCAGCGTGCCCAGCACCGTCGTGAGAACGCAGCCGAAGAGCGCGACCCGCAAGGTGTTGACCAGCCCCACCAGGAAGGCCTTCCAGTACGGGTCGACCGACTCGTAGCGCAGCCAGCCTTCGCCGATGTCGAAGCCCGCCGGCTGCAGCAGGAAATCGAAGCCGCTCTGGATCCCCCGCGCCCGCATGTTGTGCAAGGTGTTCGTCACCAGGAAGCCGACGGCGAACACCAGCAGCAGCACCGCGGCCACCTGGTACACCTGGGAGCGCAGCCGCGGACTGCTCCACGACAGGCTGCGCAGCCGCGCCGGCGGCGGCCGGCGCGCGGGGATCGGCGCCGGCATCAGCGCACTGGCGGAGCGTAGATCAGGCCACCCTTGGACCACAGGTTGTTGCTGCCGCGCGGCAGGCCGAGCGGGCTCTTGGGGCCGACGTTGCGTTCGAAGATCTCGCCGTAATTGCCGGTCGCCTTGATCGCCCGCACCAGCCAGTCCTTGTCAAGGCCCAGCAGTTTGCCGGTGTCCTCGGTGCTTCCGAGCAGGCGTCCGACGACCGGGTCCTTGCTGTCACGCTGCATGGTGTCGACGTTGGCCTGCGTGATGCCGTAGTCTTCCGCCTCGATCAGGCCGAACACCACCCACTTCGCGATCGCGAAGAACTCATCGTCGCCGCGCCGGACGGCCGGGCCCAGCGGCTCCTTGGAGATCAGGTCGGGCAGCAGCAAATGGTCCGCCGGCTTCCTGGCTTCCTTGTTGCGGATCGACGCCAGCCCGGAGACGTCGGTCGTGTAGGCCTGGCAGCGTTCCGAGAAGTAGGCGGCGTTGGTCGCTTCAAGTTTCTCGAACACCACCGGCTTGATGTTCAGGTTGTTGGCGCGCGAAAAGTCGGTCAGGTTCTTTTCGGTCGTGGTGCCTGACTGCACGCAAACAGTCGCGTTCCTCAGCTGCTTGGCGCTGGTGATCTTGCTTTTGACCGGCACCATGAAGCCCTGCCCGTCGTAGTAGGTGACGCCGGTGAAGTTGAGCCCCAGCGAGACGTCGCGCGTGAGCGTCCAGGTGGTGTTTCGCGACAGGATGTCGACCTCGCCCGACTGCAGTGCCGCGAACCGCTGCTGCGCGGACAGCGGCACCCACTTCACCTTGTTCGCGTCGCCCAGCAGGCTGGCAGCGAGCGCGCGGCAGACGTCCACATCAAGGCCGGTCCAGTTGCCGGCGCTGTCGGCCTGCGAAAAGCCCGCCAGGCCGGTGTTGACGCCGCAGACCAGCTGGCCCCGCGCCTTGATCGCGTCGATGGTCTTGCCCGCCTGCGCCGGCGCGCTGAACAAGGCCAATGCGGGAACGGCCAGGGCCGCCAGCATGGATTTCACGGGAAGCTTGAACATG
>JAYUHN010000474.1:0-3116 GCA_043766965.1 Ramlibacter sp.
TGCGACCTCCCACTCGAGATCGACGCCCGCCGCCGCGGTCCCGACGCCGATCACATGTCGGAGCGCTTCGCACTTGTCGCGCACCTGCAGCAGGTTGGCGATCGAGCTCTCATCGCAAATGGCCACCATGGCTTCGCTGTCCTGCAGCCGGTATTCGAGCGCTTCCGGCCCGAACAGCATCGACAAGGGCATCGCAACCGCGCCGAGCTGGAACACGGCCATGTACGCCACGGCGGTTTCAAACCGCTGCGGCATGACGATGGCAACCCGGTCACCGCGTTGCACGCCGAGCGAGCGCAGCAGGCCGCTGGCGCGGTCTGCGCGTTCTCGCAGCGCCGCGTACGACAGTGTGCTGGCGGGGAACCCCGTGCCGTGGGCGCGGATCGCGACCCGCTGGCCGGCGTCGGTCCGGGCGGCCCACCGGTTGCAGCAAACCTGCGCAATATTGAATTGTTGCGGCACCTGCCAGCGGAAGCCGCGGTGCATGGCCAGGTGGTTGTCTGCGGGTTGACGCGTGGGCACCGGCGAAACAGGGTGGGCGTCGGGCTTCATATAGCTCCTATGATCCGGCTCAATGTACCAAGCCAGCCGAATCTCCCGCAGCGAATTCGTCCCGATCCGCAACCTGCGCTATCACGTGCGCGTCTGGGGCCAACCGGCCGCTGGCAGGGTGCCGCTGGTCATGGTGCACGGCTGGATGGACGTTGCCGCCTCCTGGCAGTTCGTCGTCGATGCGCTGAAGCAAGACCGCTACGTCGTCGCGCCGGACTGGCGCGGCTATGGCCTCACCAGCATCGACAGCAGTGCCGGCGGGCCGCGAAGCGACGGGGCGCTGTACTCACCGCCGGTGGATAACTACTGGTTTCCCGATTACCTGGCCGACCTGGACTTTCTGCTGGATCACTACAGCCCGGCGCAACCGGTGAACCTGGTCGGTCACAGCATGGGTGGCAACATCGCGATGCTGTATTCGGGCAGCCGGCCGGACCGGATCCGGCGGTTGGTCAATCTCGAAGGTTTCGGCATGGCAGCGACACGTCCGGCGCAGGCGCCCAGGCGCTATGCCAAGTGGATGGACGAGTTGAAGGCATTCCACCGCGGCGAAATGGTGCTGAAGGGCTACGACTCGGCCGACGGAGTGGCCCGTCGCCTGATGAAAACCAATCGACGCCTGAGTCAGGACAAGGCGGATTGGCTGGCCCGGCACTGGGCCCGACAGGACGCGGACGGCCAGTGGCGCATCCTGGGGGACGCGGCTCATAAAATCACCAACGCCAGCCTGTTCCGCGTCGATGAAGTGTTGGAAATTTACAAAAGCATCAGCGCGGCGACCCTCTCCGTCGAAGCTGGCGACAACAGCCTCGACCAATGGTGGCAAGGGAAATTCACCTTGGCCGAGTACCACGAACGGTTGCGCTCCGTGCCCCAGGTCCAGCTGGCAAAGATTGCCGACGCCGGTCATATGTTGCACCACGACCAGCCAGAGCAGCTGGCCGGACTGATCGAAAATTTTCTCGATTCGCACATCGCTGAGCCATAAACGGTAACAACTCTTGCCGTAGGAGTTGTCCTACCCCACACTGTCACCAGATGTTGTGGGGTGACTCATGAAACGACTGGTCTGGGGGCTGTTGTGGCTGACGGGAACTTGTTTTTCCGCCGCCGTCCATGCCGATGAGATCGAGCAGGGGCTCTCGACCTTGTGGGAAGTCCTGTGGCATCAAAGCGGCACGCCGACCCGGGTTGTTCGCTGGGAACAGGACATCAAGGTGCGGATGTTCGGCACCAACGTCGCAGCCCATCGGGAGTACACCCTGGCCGCCCTTCGCGCCGTCACTGCCGAGGCAGGGGTGAAGCTGATCGATGTCAGCGATCTGCCGGACGCCGAAGATCTCTCCAATCTCGACGTCGAAATTCTTCCCGACAACAAGCTCGACGATAACCAGCCCTGCGCTACCTATCTCGACTTCAGGAACGAGAACAGGATCGAATCGGCCACCATCCAGATGCGCGGCAAGGACGCATGGCGTTGCGCCTATCACGAGGCCATGCACGTGATGGGCTTGCGCGGTCATCCCGCCGGCAAGACGGTGCTGAGCTACTTCCCGTGGCGAGTCGACGGGCTGCTGCCCCTGGACCGCGTGATGCTGCGGGCGTGGTACTCGCGCAGGATGGTCAGCGGCATGACGCCCTTCGAGGCGCTGCCGGTGCTGGCCGACGAACTGGTCGCGAGCAGCCCGGACAAAGCCGCGGCGGCAGAAGGCCGGTCGCGTTTTTTCGCGACGACGGTCCAGCAGATGCAGGCGTATGCCACCGGCCAGGGCGACATTCCGGTCGTCGTCAAGCGCTCGGGCAAGGCGACCGACGACGGAGTCCGCACCGGCCGCACCGAGATGAGCTACTTTCTCGGCGTCGCCTACCAGATCGGCGCGACCACACCGCAGGACTCGGCCCAGGCCGTCCGCTGGCTGCAACTTGCGGCCAATGCCGGCAATCGCGTCGCGCAGGCACGGCTCGGCGCATTCCGCTAAGCGCATCCGGCAGCATCGGCTGCCATGCGAAAATCTCTGGTTAACCAGGAAAATTCACATGGAAGCAGAACGCATCAATCTCATCGGCACGCAACTGGCCGATCTCGCGGCGCGCACAAAAGCGCTTCGGGGGTATCTTTGACTTCGATGCCAAATCGGAACGCCTGAGGACGGTCACGGCTTCGTTGCAGGACCCGCAGGTCTGGAACGATCCGAAGAAAGCGCAGGAACTGGGCCGGGAAAAAAAGCAGCTCGACGATGTCGTCGGGATGCTGCAGAACCTCACGAGCGAATTGTCGGACAACCTCGAGTTGTTCGAGATGAGCAAGGAGGAAGGCGACGAAGCCGGGCTTGGCACGCTCGAAGGCGAAGCAGCCACGCTTGCCGGGAACGTCGAGGCGCTGGAATTCCGGCGCATGTTCAACAACCCGGCCGACCCCCTCAACGCCTTCCTGGACATCCAGGCCGGAGCTGGCGGCACGGAGGCCTGCGACTGGGCCAGCATGCTGCTGCGGCAATATCTGAAGTACGCCGAGCGCAAGGGCTTCAAGACCACCATCGAGGACGAGACGGCGGGCGACACGG
>JAYUHN010000475.1:0-8255 GCA_043766965.1 Ramlibacter sp.
GTGATCGATCCCCACACGGCCGACGCCCTGAAGGTGGGCCGCGAATGGCGCGAACCCGGCGTCCCGATGGTCGTGCTGGAGACCGCATTGCCGATCAAGTTCGCGGCCGCCATCGTCGAGGCGCTGGGGCACGAGCCGGACCGTCCCGTGCGGTTCGTCGGGATCGAGGCCTTGCCCCGGCGGGTCACCGTCCTGCCGCCGGACGTCGAAGCTGTCAAAAGCTTCATTGCCGCGCACTGCGGCTGAGGCGTTTCGATGAAAGTCGCCGGTTTCGCCGGGTTCTCAGGTTCGGGCAAGACCACGCTGGTCGAGCGCCTGATCCCCGCGCTCAAGCGGATCGGCCTGCGGGTGTCGGTCGCCAAGCATGCGCACCATGATTTCGACATCGACCATCCCGGCAAGGACACGCACCGGCACCGCCAGGCCGGTGCCTTCGAAGTGATCGTCGCATCCGACCGGAGGCTGGCGCTGATGCGCGAGTTCGAGCAACCCGGGCGCCTCAGCGTGCACCACCTGCTGGCCGAGTTGTATGGCGGCGTCGACTGGGTGCTGGTCGAGGGTTTCAAGGACAGCAACCTGCCCAAGATCGAGGTGTGGCGCGCTTCGGCGGGAAAGCCGGCGCTCTATCCCGATGACGATTTCGTCGTTGCCATCGCGACCGACGTGCCCGCGGACCTGCCGGCGCCGACCCTGCGTCCAGTCCTGGATCTGGACGACCCTGAAAGCGTGGCGCGGTGGCTGGTCGACAATGGCCACCGTTTCGACTACGACCCGGAGATGTATTCATGAGCAGGACTTCATGAGCGGCCGTCCACCACCGCCGGCCCTGACGCCACTGGACCAGGCACTGGCCGAGTTGCTGGCGCATGCGCTGCCGCTCGCGGGCACCGAGACGGTGTCGACGTTCGACGCGGACGCCCGTGTGCTGGCGCAGGACTGCGTGTCGGCGCTGCAGGTGCCGCCGCAGGACAACAGTTCGATGGATGGCTATGCCGTGCGCAGCGCCGAAATCGCGGACGAAGGCGTGGTGATGCCGGTGAGCCAGCGGATCGCCGCGGGGGCACAGCCGCAACCGCTGCTGCCGGGCAGCGCGGCGCGCATCTTCACCGGGGCGCAGGTGCCCGAAGGCGCGGACGCGATCGTCATGCAGGAAGATTGCGAACTGGTCGGCGAGCCGGCTGGAATACCGGACCCCACCGCGCGCCAGATCGTGCGCATCTGCCGCGTCCCCGCGCCCGGCCAGTGGATCCGCCGTGCCGGTGAAGACGTCACGCGCGGGGCCGTGGTGCTGGCAAAGGGGCGTCGCCTGGGCCCGGCGGACATCGGACTGGCCGCCAACATCGGGCTGGACCAGCTGCAGGTGGCCAGGCGACCGCGGGTCGCCTTGTTTTCCACCGGGGACGAACTGGTCATGCCGGGCGCCGTGCCACCCGAGCAGATGAAACCCGGAACGATCTACAACTCGAACCGTTTTTTCCTGCGCGCGCTGCTGCACCGCCTCGGCTGCGAATTCACCGATCTGGGCGTGGTGCCCGACCGGCGCGACGCAACGGTCGATGCGCTGCGCACCGCATCGCGCGACCATGACCTGATCCTCACCAGCGGCGGGGTCTCGGTCGGCGAGGAGGACCACATCAAGCCGGCGGTCGAATCGCTCGGGCGTCTCGACTTCTGGCAGATCGCGATGAAGCCGGGCAAGCCCTTCGCCTATGGTTCGATTGCGAGGCAATCGAACCGGAGCGAAGCCTGTCATTTCATCGGTCTGCCGGGCAATCCGGTGTCCAGCTTCGTCACCTTCGTGCTGCTGGTGCGGCCCTTCGTGCTCAAGCTGCAAGGTGCAACCGATTTTGCGCCGCGAGGGCTGACGATGACCGCGCATTTCGACTGGAAGGGCGACCGGCGTCGCGAGTTCCTGCGGGTGCGGCGCAACGCCGATGGCGGCCTCGACCTCTTTTCCAACCAGAGCTCCGGCGTGCTGACCTCGGCCAGCTGGGCCGACGGCCTGGTGGACAACCCGGCGGCCCGCGCGATCGCGCGCGGCGATGCGGTGCGCTTCCTTCCGCTGGCGGAGTTGCTGCGATGAGGGTCACGGTCAAGTACTTTGCATCGGTGCGGGAGGCGCTCGGGCGCAGCAACGAAACGGTCGAAACGCAGGCCACCACCCTGGCTGCGTTGCGCGACGAACTGATCGCCCGTGGGGGCGGCTACTCGCAGGGCCTGGCGCGCGGCAAGGCGGTGCGCGCTGCACTGGACCAGGTGATGAGCAACGAAGACGCGGTGTTGGCCGAGGGCTGCGAAGTGGCGTTTTTCCCGCCGGTGACCGGAGGCTAGCCGTGCGCGCGAGCGTTTCCATCCAGGCTGCCGACTTCGACGTCACGCAAGAGCTTGCCATCCTGCGCGCGAACGACACCCGCGTCGGCGCCGTCTGCAGCTTTGTGGGAACCGTGCGCGGCGCGTACGAGGGCAACAACGGTCCGCCCGTGATCGCCATGGAACTGGAGCATTACCCGGGCATGACGGAGAAGGCGATCGGGGCGATGATCGACGAGGCGCACTCGCGCTTCGACCTCTACGGCGCTCGCGTCGTGCACCGCATCGGGCTGCTGCGCCCATCGGAGCAGATCGTTCTCGTCGCCGTCACGTCCGCCCACCGCGGCCACAGCTTCCAGGCCTGCGAATTCCTGATGGACTACCTGAAGACCCAGGCCCCGTTCTGGAAAAAGGAGCAGACGCCGCAGGGAGGGCGCTGGGTCGATGCGCGGGTCAGCGACGACGCGGCGCTGGCACGCTGGGGTCTTGCGTCGCCGAACCGATGAACCGATCAACCAGGGAGTGGGTCTTTGGACAGCAGCAACAGGCGCCGGGTCGGCGCATCGATCGTTCTCGCACTGGCCGTCGCGGTGGCGCTGGCCCAGGCACCGCCGCCGGCGGCGCCGGTCCGCGACCAGGTTGATACCTGGCACGGCGTCGCGGTCCACGATCCTTACCGCTACATGGAAAATCTGGCCGACCCGCAGGCGAAGTCCTGGATCGGCGCACAAGGCAGCTTCTCGCGCGAAGTGCTCGACCGGATCGAGGGCCGGGCCCGGCTGGAGCAGCGGCTGGCCGAACTGGACGAGGGCCTGGGCGACTGCCGCTTCGACATCACCCGTGGGGCCGGCGACCAGGTGTTCTACCTGATGCGGGGGCGCAAGGACCGCCAGGTGAAGCTGGCGATGCGCAAGACCCTGCGCGGCGCGGAGCAGATCCTGGTCGACCCGGACCTGCAGGCGCAGCGCACCGGCATCCCGCACGCGATCAACTATTTTTTGCCGTCATGGGACGGCCGCTATGTGGCGTACGGCCTGTCCGCGGGCGGTTCGGAGGACGCGTCGCTGTATGTGCTGGACGTGCGGACCGGCCGCCATGTGGGGACCCCGGTTCCGCGCGTGCAATCCGGCGGGATCGCCTGGCTGCCCGACAACAGCGCCATCACCTACAACCAGTTGCGCCAGCTCACCGCCGAAGACGCCGCCAGCGAGACCTACCTCGATACCGCTGTCTACCTGCTGAAGATCGGCGACGCGCCGCGGCAGGCGCGCGCCGTGTTCGGCCCGACCGTCAACCGCGGCCTCGGCCTGGAGCGGCTGGACAACGGCCGCCTGCTGTTCACGCCTGGCAGTCCGTGGGTGATCGCTGCAACCAACGATACGACCCAGCGTGAAGGCTCGGTCTTCGTGGCCCGCGTCGAAGACTTGCGCGCCGGTGGCGCCGTGCCGTGGCGGCGGATCGCGGGCTTCGACGATCACCTCGTCGATATCGAGCTGCAGGGTGACGAGCTCTATTACCGCACCAAGGTCCAGGCGCCGCGCTTTCGCGTGATGAAGGTCGACCTGCGCCGCGGTGACTTGCGTGATGCCGCCGTGGTGGCCGTGCCGCCGGCGGACGCGATGTTCGAAGGTTTCACGCTCGGGCGCGACCGGGTCCTGGTGCAGGTCCGGCGTGGCGCGACGGTGGGCCTGCGCAGCTATGCGCCGGGCGACAGTATCGGGCGAGAGGTGATGCTTCCGTTCCCGGGCGCCGCGCACGTCGCCGACGATCCAACCCACGCGCATTCCGATTTCATCTACTCGCTGGCGGGCTGGACCCAGCCGGGCCGCAGCTTCGCGTTGCAGGGCGACGGGTCGCGTCCGCTGCCGCAGTTCGATGTCGCCGCGCCGCCCAACCTGCCGCCGGTGGTGGTGCGCGACGTGATGGTCCGCAGTCATGACGGCGTGATGGTGCCGATGACGATCCTGCACCGCGAGGGATTGAAGCAGGATGGCAGCAACCCGACGCTGCTGCTGGGCTATGGCTCCTACGGCATGAGCGAGACGGCCGGCTTTCGCACCGGCAACATTGCGTGGCTGGAGCAGGGCGGGGTGATCGCGGTCGCCAACGTGCGCGGCAGCGGTGTCTACGGCGATGCATGGCGCATGGCCGGCAGCCTGCTGACCAAGCCGAACACCTGGAAAGACGCGATCGCGTGCGGCCAGTACCTGGTCGAACAGGGTTACGCCTCACCCGCCACCCTCGGCATCGTGAGCGGAAGCGCGGGGGGCGTCTTCGCCGGCCGCGCGATCACCGCCGCCCCGCAGCTGTTCGCGGTCGCGGTGATCCATGTCGGAATGCTCGACGCCATCCGCGCCGAGGACACGGCCAACGGCATCACCAACATCTCCGAGTTCGGCAGCGTGAAGGACGCCGACGGCTTTCGCGGCCTGCTGGAGATGAGCACCTACCACCAGCTGAAGGATGGTGTGGCGTACCCCGCCGTGATGTTCGTGCACGGCTTGAACGATCCTCGCGTCGACGCCTGGAACAGCGCCAAGACCGCCGCCAGGATGCAGGTCTTGAGCAGCAGCGGCCGGCCGGTGCTGCTGCGCATCGACGCCCAGGCCGGGCACGGCGTCGGCAGCACGCCGGCGCAGGGCCGGTCGGTGAGCGCGGACAGCTACAGCTTACTGCTGTGGCAGATGAACAAGCGCGGCCTGAAGCCGGCGTGCTAGGCTGCTGCCTCAATCCATCGGGCCAGACCAATGAACATCGCGATTGTCGGTGGCGGCATCGGCGGGCTGGCGCTGGCGCTGGGCCTGCACCAGCGCGGGCTGTCCTGCACGGTCTACGAAGCGGTTGCCGAGATCAGGGAAATCGGTGTCGGCATCACTTTGCTGCCGCACGCGATGAAAGAGCTTGCGGCGCTCGGGCTGCAGGCGCGGCTGGAAGCGGGCGGCATCGAAAACCTGGAAAGCGTGTTCTTCAACCGCTTCGGCCAGTTCATCTACCGCGAGCCGCGCGGCCGCCACGCGGGCTACGCGGTTCCGGAGATCGGCATCCACCGCGGCCGGTTGCACCATGCCCTGTTGCACGCAGTGCAGCAGCGGCTCGGTGCAGCGGTGGTGCAGGTGGCGCATCGGGCGGTCGGTATCGAGCAGGACGAACGGGGCGCGACGATCGCCTTCCAGGACAGCGCCGGCCAGCCGCTGCCGCCGGTGCGCGCCGATGTGGTGATCGCTTGCGACGGCGTCAATTCCTCTTTGCGCCGGCAGTTCTATCCGCATGAGGCAGTGGCGTTCGCGGGCATCAACACCTGGCGCGGCGTGGCGGTGCACCCACCGATCCTCAGCGGCAAGTCGTACATCCGGATCGGTTCGATCGAGACCGGGAAGATCGTGATCTATCCGATCGCCGACAACCACGACGGCCAGGGCAACCAGCTGATCAACTGGACCACGGAGGTGCGGCAGCAAGGCGCACCGATGAACGACTGGAACCAGCCCGGCGACCCGGAAGATGTGATCCCCCTGGTGCAGGACTGGCGCTACGACTGGCTCGACGTGCCGGCCCTGATCGCCCGCTCGATCCAGACCTTCGAATATCCGATGGTCGACAAGGATCCGGTCGCGCGCTGGACCTTCGGCCGGCTGACCTTTCTCGGCGACGCCGCCCATCCCATGTACCCGCGCGGCTCCAATGGTTCGGCCCAGGCGCTGATCGACGCGCGCACGCTGGCCGACCAGTTGGCGCAGGGCGGCGATCCGCTTGCAGCCCTGGCCCGCTATGAGGCGCTGCGGCTGGCGCCCACCGCCCGCGTGGTCGAAGCCAACCGCACCGTTCCGCCGGATTCCATCATCATGAAAGCCGACGAACTGAGCGGGGGCCAGCCGATCCGCGGCAGCATCGACGACCTGATCAGCCAGGACGAGCTGCGCAAGATCTCGGACGCCTACAAGACCGTGGCCGGTTTCTCGCTGGACGCGCTGAAGGCTTAGGTCAGTTCAGGTACCGCGGACGCGCCGGTTGCGAACTGCCGTCCGGGAGCGCCGGATCGTCGGTTGCGGATGCCGCCGGCTCGAAGGGCTCGCGCCAGTGGGACTGCGCCAGCGCCTGCTCCAGCAGATGCAGCAGGCCTTGCATCAGCCGTGGCTCCATTTCCATCTGGAAGCGGCGCGCCTGGGCCGGCGGCGCGCCGGCGGGCGGCACTGGCCCCGGAATGTTTTCGTTGAAGCTCAGGCGCAAGCGGCCGTTGGGCAACGGCGCGGCATCGACGTCGGTCACCATCAATGGCTCTTCGCCCAGCGGCAGCACCTGCTTCTGGTCCTGGTAGGGGGTGTCGAAGTCCGCGTGCTGCAGGAATTCTTCCTTGCGGAAATCCGCCAGCATCTTCTTCATTCCGGCGTCCGCGGCATCGAGCGAGGTGCCGGCCGCTTCCAGCCGCAGAATATGGCTGGTCATCGCCCTGCTGAGCAGCGGCCACAATCCGACCAGCAGCCGGCGCGTCAGCCACAGCCGGATCTCCTCGCCGGCGGTCGTGTTGACGCGGGCCAGGATCCGGTCCTTCTCAGGCAGGTAGGTCACCGACAGCTGGTGAATGTTCATCGCCCTTGATTCTAGTCATGCGGGGCGGACCCCTGCCAGCCTAGAGTCGAGCCTTGAAAAGGCCGGGACCAGCCTAAGCTTCAAGGCAATTGAAAGACACACATGCGATTAGACAAACTCACGACCAAATTCCAGGAAGCGCTGAGCGAGGCGCAGACTTTGGCCCTGGGCAGTGACCACGCGTACATCGAGCCGTCCCACCTGATGGTCGCGATGCTGCGGCAGGACGACGGGCCGCGCGCGTTGCTGCAACGCGCAGGCGTCAACGTTCCGGGCCTGCTGGCCGCCAGCGAGGCAGGAATGCACAAGTTGCCGACCGTGCAGGGCCAGGAACAGGTCCAGGTCGGTCGCGACCTGGTGTCGTTGCTGCAGGCGGCCGAGAAGGAAGCCATCAAGCGCGGCGACCAGTTCGTGGCCGGCGAGCTGTTCCTGCTCGTCGTGGCCGACAGCAAGCAGGACATCGGACGCGCCGCGCGTGAAAACGGCCTGAGTCGCAAGTCGCTCGAATCCGCGATCGATGCGGTGCGCGGCGGCCAGAGCGTCGACAGCGCCGACGCTGAAGGCCAGCGCGAGGCCCTGAAGAAATACTGCATGGACCTGACCGAGCGGGCCCGCTTGGGCAAGCTCGATCCGGTGATCGGCCGCGACGACGAAATCCGCCGGGCCATCCAGGTGCTGCAGCGACGGACCAAGAACAATCCGGTGCTGATCGGCGAACCGGGCGTCGGCAAGACCGCCATCGTCGAGGGGCTGGCGCAGCGGATCATCGCTGGCGAAGTGCCCGAATCGCTCAAGGGCAAACGGGTGCTGTCGCTGGACATGGCTGCGCTGCTGGCAGGAGCCAAGTTCCGCGGTGAATTCGAGGAACGGCTCAAGACGGTGCTCAGCGAACTGGCGAAGGACGAAGGCCAGACCATCGTCTTCATCGACGAACTGCACACGATGGTTGGCGCCGGCAAGGCCGAAGGCGCGATGGACGCCGGCAACATGCTCAAGCCGGCGCTGGCGCGTGGCGAACTGCACTGCGTGGGCGCGACCACGCTGGACGAGTACCGCAAATACATTGAGAAAGACGCGGCGCTGGAGCGACGCTTTCAGAAGATTTTGGTGGGCGAACCGACAGTGGAGGCCACCATTGCCATTCTGCGCGGCCTGCAGGAAAAATACGAAGTCCACCATGGCGTGCAGATCACCGACCCGGCCATTGTGGCCGCCGCCGAGTTGTCTCACCGCTATATTTCCGACCGCTTCCTGCCGGACAAGGCGATCGACCTGATCGACGAGGCCGCCTCGCTTATCAAGATGGAAATCGATTCCAAGCCCGAATCGATGGACAAGCTCGACCGGCGCCTGATACA
>JAYUHN010000476.1:0-3111 GCA_043766965.1 Ramlibacter sp.
AGCGATGGCGCTCAAATCCACCATCTTCAAGGCGAACCTGCAAATCGCCGACATCGATCACGGCTATTACGCCGACCACCAGCTCACGCTGGCCCGCCATCCGAGCGAGACCGACGAACGCATGATGGTGCGGCTGGTCGCGCTGGCGCGCAATGCCTACGCATTGCAGACCGTCCTGGGCGGCGACGGCACGCTGGCATTCGGCGCCGGCCTGTCCAACCCGGACGATCCCGACGTGTCGCTGCGCGATTTCACCGGGCGCACCCGGCTCTGGATCGAGGTCGGGCAGCCGGAGGACAAACCGCTGACCCGCGCCTGCAGCAAGGCCGACGAGGTGCAGGTCTACTGCTTTCACCATGCTGCGGAGGTCTGGTGGCGCGCCATCGAAAGCAAGCTGACGCGGCTGCAGAATCTCAGCGTGTTCCGCGTTCCCGCCGCGGCATCGCTGGCGCTGGCCGCGCTGTCCCGGCGCAGCATGCAGTTGCAGGCGACGGTCCAGGAAGGCACGTTGATGCTCAGCGATGGAGCCACCACGGTCGACATCGAACCGGTTCGCTGGAAGTAGCTCCTTCAATCTGGCATCGGCCGGCCGCACTGCCAGCAGGCGTCGAACCCTCCCTCCACAATCTCGCCGCAAGCGCAGGCCCAGCGCCGCTGCGGGACGTTCTGCAAGGCGTGCAGCAGGTCACGTGCTTCGACCTCCCGGGCATCGTCCGTGATCCATACCTCCGGCAAGCACTGGTCCGGCGGCAACTCCCCTGCGGCCGCCCCCAGAAAATAGCGTTGCATCGAAGCCTCGATGCCCGCGTGCCGCAGCGCGTCGACCCAGAGGGCCGCGATTGCGATGTTGGGAGCGCGGGTGAGGCGCCGCATCGCGGCGTCAGGCCGCCGGCGATGGCGTGGGCTGGATTCCCTCCGCGGCACGCTCGGCGTATTTGTTGAAACGCCAGGCATCGCCCTGGAGCGTGATGCGGCGCCAGGTCTGGCGCTTTTCAGCGGCCGTCATTCCAGGCCAGCATTGCACTTCTTCGAATGTTCTGCCGCAGCCCTTGCAGGTGGCATCGCCCTGGCTGGTGGAGCAGATTGCGATGCAGGGAGTATCGGGCGTGCTGTCGTACCAGGCTTTCCACGCCGCATACGCCTTTGGCGGAAAGCCGTGCTCCTGCGCCTGGTCCTCGTGATAGAACACCATGAGCGCGTAGACCTCGGCCAGGGAACGCAGTTCAGGCGCCAGCGTCACCCCGTCCGGAGAGGGGCTCCTGTCGCGCCAGTAATTGATGGCAGCCTCGATATCGGTGATGTGGATTCCGGCCATGGCTGGGAAGTGGGGACGCGATGATAGCGCCGGCGTCGCCGGGAAACGAAACCTGTGATCAAATGGATGCCGAAGGGGAGTAGCTCCCGCCCGTTGCAAGGGTCCGGCCGCCGTGCCCCCTGCAGCGTGTATCAGCAAGTCGTCAGCACGAAGTGGAAACCACTTCCGGCTTGCTGGGCACCTGTCCGCGACAGCGTGCCGGGCAAGACCTTCGACTGGAATCCGGGATGGGTTCGGTCGAAGCGGGCCTGTTTTCTTCGCAGCCACTTCTTATGACCGCGTCCGCCCGGGTTGTTGATCGACCTTCAATCTGGAGTGGCATGTCATGGAGTTTTTATCGGGTCCCTGGTGGTCGGCGTTGCTGGCCATCATCCTCATCGACCTCGTGCTGGCGGGCGACAACGCCATCGTGATCGCGCTGGCCGCGCGCAGCCTGCCCGGGCACCTGCAAAAAAGAGCCATCGTCTGGGGCACGGTCGGCGCCATCGCCGTTCGCTGCGTCATGACAGTCGGCGCAGTCTGGCTGCTGCGCATCCCGGGACTGATGCTGGTCGGTGGCCTGGGCCTGCTCTGGGTGGCCTTCAGGCTGCTCGCGGACCAAGGCGGGAGCGGGCCTGAACGACCGGTTGCGAGCACCTTCTGGGGCGCGATGAAAACGATCGTGATCGCCGATGCCCTGATGGGAGTCGATAACGTGCTCGGGGTTGCAGGCGCGGCGCACGGCGCGATCGACCTCGTGATCATCGGCCTGCTGGTGAGCGTGCCGATCGTCGTCTTCGGCAGCTCGCTGGTGCTGACGCTGGTGCAACGCTTCCCGCTCGTCATCCATGCCGGCGCGGTGCTGCTCGCCTTCACGGCCGCCCGGATGATCGTCGGCGAGCCGTTGTTCGATGCGGTGTTCGATCCGCCGCATGCGTTCCACTCGGTCGCGCGGTACGCCACCTACATCTTGGCCGTGGCCGGCGTCCTGTGGGCCGGGCGCCGGGCCTTCGACCCATGGCGCAAGCCGGCCCGCCAAGCCGACTGAGCAGGGCGGCAGCCATTTGCCGGTGCTATCCTGCCGCAATGAAACTGCTGTTCAAATGGCTGCTCAGCGCCGCTGCCTTGCTGCTGGTGGCCTACATCTACCAAGGGGTGGAGGTCCGCAGCTTCACGGCAGCGCTGGTGGCGGCTTTCGTCATCGCACTGCTCAACACTTTCGTGCGGCCCTTGCTGGTGGTGCTGACCTTGCCCGTCACAGTGCTCACGTTGGGACTCTTCCTCTTCGTCATCAATGCGTTGATGTTCTGGGCCGCCTCCGGCCTGCTGAACGATTTTCACGTCCGTGACTTCACGGCCGCGCTGATCGGGTCGCTGATCTATTCGACGATCGGCATCGTCATCGAATCAGCGCTCGAGCGCCTGTTCCCTAAGAAGTGATTCGACCGCCCGCGACCGGGTGTCGATGATGGACGCTTCGATGTGGTCGCCCCCGGGCCCGCTCGTTCGCACCAGCTCCTGCGCCGCCTTGAAGCGGTCGACTGCCGCCGCATAGTCAAGCCGGGCGACCTGCGCCTCGGCTTCGGCACGGATCGAGCGCAATGTTTCTCCGTGTGCCGCGTAGGCGGCGGCGAGCATCTGCCACGCCCCCCCGTCGCGCGGATGCAGGGCCACCCACGTTTGAAGGCGTTGCGACGCCTGCGTGCCGCGTCCGGCACGCAGGCGCGCCTCGCAGCCGAGCATCAGTTCAGGCCGGCCGTCGCCCGAAATGTCGACCATGTCGGCAGCCCGGGCGGGGTCTCCGGCATCGAGCGCGA
>JAYUHN010000477.1:0-3105 GCA_043766965.1 Ramlibacter sp.
CGGTGGACATCGGCACCGGCGACCAGTTCAAGCCCGGATTCCTCGCGCTCAGCCCGAACAACAAGATTCCGGCCATCACCGACCCGGATGGTCCGGACGGACAACCGATCTCGCTGTTCGAGTCCGGAGCGATCCTGGTCTACCTCGCTGCCAAGACCGGCAAGTTTCTGCCTCGCACCGACCGTGAGCGGTTCGAGGTTTTGCAGTGGCTGATGTTCCAGATGGGCGGGGTCGGGCCGATGCTGGGACAGGCGCACCACTTCCGCATCTACGCGCCGGAAAAAATCCCGTATGCCGTGGACCGCTACAGCAACGAAGCGAAACGGCTGTACGGCGTCATCGACAAACGCCTGTCGCAGAGCGCGTTTCTCGGTGGCAAGGAGTATTCGATCGCCGACATCGCCACCTTCCCCTGGCTGCGCAGCTGGCAGAACCAGGGCGTCACGCTGTCGGACTATCCGCACCTGGAAAAGTGGTTCAACAAGATCGACGCGCGGCCGGCGGTGCAGCGCGGCGTGAAGGTGATGGCGGAACTGCGCCAGCCATTCCGTGACGAGAAGCAGCGCGAGATCCTGTTCGGCAAGACGCAGTACGAGCGGCGCTGACCATGCCGGCGGCTACAAAGGCGCGGCCGTCAAGGCCGCGCCTGCTGCTTACTGGCGCGGTTCACCGTTGCCGTTGACGGCGATGGTGGCACCGGCCGGAGGCGCCGACATCTGCACGTGGTGCTCGGTACCGCGGTAGTCGTACGTCACGTCCCAATAGGCCGGGGTCGGGTTCTGCACGTTTTCGCAGCGCTGCACATCCTGCCCGATGACACCGAGACCTTGGCGGTTGGCGTTGTTGTTGTTGTTGTTGGTTCGGCCTGCGACGTTATTGCCCACCAGAGCACCGGCAACCGCGCCGCCTACGGTTGCCAGATCCTTGCCGGAGCCACCGCCGACCTGGTGGCCGAGCACGCCGCCGATCAGGCCGCCCAGCAACAGGCCACCGACGTTCTGACCATTGCTCGTCGAACTTTGCTGCGGGGCCTGCTGGAGTTGCTGCACCTGTTGCCGCTCCATCCAGCAACGCTGGTTGGGCGGGCCGACGACGGCGCGCACGGCCGTGACGGGCGCTTCGAAAACGCGCTCGTTGGGACGACGGTAGTAGTCGTAGTTGGGGGTCGCGAGGGGCGCGGCCACCTCATTGGAGGTATTGCGGTTGCCTGCGACCGGCCGGACCGACGAGATGGTGTTGGTCAGCCCCAGGCTGCGCAGCGAGTCGTAGCTGCCGCGGCGCACGACGACGCACTGGCCCTCGAATCCGGTGTCGTCGCAGACCTCCCAACGGCCGCGATCGACGACGAGGGACCCTGAACCGTCGCCGAAGCCGAAGCGGTCGAAATCGGCAACCCGCTTGTCGGTCGTGAATGCCCGCCCGCGGAAGCCCTCCCCTTCATAGAAAGTGACCTGCGCCATGGCCTGGGTGCCGAGCACCAGGACCGCGAGGCCGACTGCGGATTTGAGTTTCAGATTCATGATGGTCTCCAATGGTTTCAGGTTCATCCGTAAACAGACGATCAACCATTTTTCCTGCCGTACTGCCGAGCGCATGTAGGCGAAGACCGCATAGCGATGACTGAAACCGGCCCTGCGCGTCAAGAGAAGGTAAAGCCGAGCAAGGCTCGTCAACGCAGCGGTCTCACCCCGCGAAATCGGGTTTGGGTCCCAGAGGCGTATGACTCGTAGGCGATCCTGCTTCGCCAGAAGAAGGGCTGGCCTCCCCACCAGGCTTCGCGGACCCGGACGTCTTGGCGGGGTCGCTGGGGTGACTGAACTTGCCGGCAGCTGACTATTTCTTGTCGGTGCCGTCCGGATTGACGGGGATCGTGCCGCTCGGGCCGATGCCGCTGATCTGCACGATGACTTCCTCGTCCTTCGCCCCGTCGTAGTGGATCTCCTTCGCGGTGTGGACAGAGAAGCCTCCCGCTTTCACCGGCACGGTATTTTCGGTATCGAACTTCGCTCCGTGGCCGGTCCACCACGTGCCCTTCATGACGGTGACGTAGCGTGCCTCGGGGTGCCAGTGCGGCTGGCTCATCGTTCGAGGCGCGAACTTCGCCCGGATTGTGTAGATGCCTGGTTTGCTGGGATCGCCGTTGACCACGGTGAAGGTGACGCCCGGCAATCCCGGGTAGTCCTTCCATTGCAGTTTGTCGATGTCGACGACGGAGATGGTCTCGTCGCGTGTGGCGGCTTCGACCCGATCGTTCAGGACGACGATTGCCAAGGCGAAAGTTGCCAGCACGGCGGCAATACGGTACGAGTGACGTTGTTTCATTCAGGTCTCCAGATAATCATTTGTTGCCGATGTAAGCCGCACTCGCCGCCAAACCTGGCGGGAACAAAATGCGGCGTCCACGCACGATCATGAAGGCGCATCAAGCAACCGTTCCGACGCCATGGAGGAGTAACTTGCCCGAGGTGATAGCTGTGTTGATGCCCATAAGAGCGGCGAAAGCAACTACGCTCCATGTCGATGCGGGCGGCAATCGCTTGTGGCACGGAGTCTGCCGGGCGTTGCCGGCATTGGCAGGGGGGGAAACCCTATTCCAGTAGCGTCCGGCTGCTTTAACCAGCAGGTACATTCCGCCGCCGTCGGTGTGGTCGTCGTCCGTCGACTTGCCCGGTGTGCTTCGCCTGCGCGCGAATGTGTCCGTCAGTGCCAATCAGGGAGCTGGCGGGTTTGATGGGTTCTGAGGCTGCTTGATTCGCCGTTGTGGCCTGCCCGGAGGAGATCGAAAACCTTCCGGAACCCCGCTCGGGGCCTAGCGTTCCCCGCCAATCGCACAGTAAATACCGTCAAAGATACCGTCATGGTGCATTGCTGGGTGATCCGGTTGAATTCGTCAAAGCCACCTCAGACCAGCTTTTTTGCTGCGCCACAACCCCCCAGGCCGAGAGTTGACCTACGAACACCGTCGCAAAACCATCACCGTCATTCAGCCCCTGTGAACAGGCCGTGTCGCGGCTAACTTGTTCAAGACGCCCTTCATGTCGTTGAAGTCCATCACATCGCCCAAGCTGCCGTCGTCGTTAACCCAGCGCATGCGGCTACCGTCCG
>JAYUHN010000478.1:0-3093 GCA_043766965.1 Ramlibacter sp.
GAAACGGACAGCGGCGGTGATGGTAACGCCATGCGCCGTCGGAGATTCCAGCGTCAGCTTACGCGCACCCTCCTACGCCGCGGATCGCGTCTTGCGCCAAGATTTGGGGCGTATAACGGCACCGGCGGGCCTTGAACTGGCCATTCCCGGCAGCATCTGGCTGTTGATCAACATCAATGGAGGCTTCATGACGAGTACCCGAACTGTGCGACGGCTGAGCGGCTGGCTGGTCGCGGCATCCTTGGCCTGCTCAGGCGTCGCGGCAATCGCGCAAGCCGACCCGACGTTGAACCAGGTTTACGAAGCGGCGCAGGCGGGCCGGCTGGCAGAGGCGCAGGTGATGATGCAGCAGGTGCTCGTCGCCCACCCCGACAGCGCAAAAGCGCACTTCGTCGACGCTGAAATCGCCGCACGGGCCGGCAAGCTGGACCGGGCGCGTGCATCGTTGGCGAAGGCGGAGAAGCTGGCGCCCGGCCTGGCGTTTGCGAAGCCGGAAGCGGTGACCAGCTTGCGTGCCAAGCTGGATAGCGGCAGCGTGGCGACTCGCAGCAGCGCCAATGTGGAAAACCCATCCGTCCAGCAACAGCGCGCCGGCTCGACGACACCGGCGCCTGCCCCAGCCTCTTCGTTCCCGATCGGACTCGGCCTCGCACTGGGCGGCGGCGCCCTGGCACTGGTGCTGCTGTTGCGGCGCAGGAAGACGGCCCCGCCGGCGGCGACGCCTGCCGCTTACGCCGGTCCCGGTCCGGTGAATGGCGGCCTGACGGGACAGCAGACATTCGGTGCCGGTCCCGGCGGGTCGGCTGCTCCCATGGGGTATGGACAGCCGGGTTACGGACAACCGGGGTATGGACAACCGGGCTATGGCCAGGCGTCTGGTTCTGGCATGGGCTCGCGCGTGATGGGCGGCCTGGCGACGGGCGTGGCGGTCGGCGCCGGAATGATGGCAGCGCAGGCGATCGGCAAGAACCTGATGGGCAACGACGAGCATGGTCGTCATACTGACAATGCGGGTAATGCAAGTAATGCGGGTAATGCGGGCAATACCGGCAACGCCGGCAACGACTATGTCCCGCTGGCCAATGACGACATGGGCGGACAGAACTTTGGCGTGAACGATGCCGGCTCCTGGGACGACGCCGGTGGCGGCGGGCTCGGGGGCGGTGACGCTGGCGGCGGCGGAGACTGGGACACCTGATCGCACGCCGGCCTGTCGGCACGGTCCCGCCTGTCTCGCAAGCCGCCTCGGGCTAGCGCAGGAAACCCAGGTTACGGTTGCTGAACGCCGCCAGGTTGGGCAGCACCGTGGCCTGATCACTGGCTGAAACGCCGAACCAGGAAGCGAACGTGGACGCCATCTGGTCCACGCCCAACGCGGGCAGCAGCCGCCCCTGGCCCACGTCGTCGGGTCCGTTATTGGCAAGGACGGGCGCCGTACCGACGTACGAGTTGCCATTCACGCTGCCACCCAGCACGAACTGCATGTTGCCCCAGCCGTGGTCGGAGCCATCCGTGTTGCTCACCAACGTGCGGCCGAAATCGGAACCGGTAAAAGTCGTGACCTGCGACGCCACCCCCAGGTCCGCCGTGGCCTGGTAAAACGCGCTGAGCGCATTTCCAACGGAGGTGAGCAGCCCCGGATGGACGTTGACCAGGCCATCGTGGTTGTCGAAGCCGCCCAGCGACACGAAAAATACCTGGCGTTTGGCACCGGTCGCGCCCCGCGCCGCGATCATCCGCGCCACCATTTTCAGCTGGTCCGCCAGGCTGTTGCCTGCCGGAAAAGCCGTCGTCATGCTGGCGCCCGCCAGCGCCGTGGTCAGCTGGTCGTTCGCATCGATCGAGCGACTTGTCACCCGTGCGTATTCGCTTTCGAACAGGTTGCTGCGCGGCTGCGTCATCAGGGCCTGCAAGGCCTGCGAGCACGCTGCCGAACCGAACAGCGGGCTTTTGATGCCGGCGACCGGCACCGAGCCGGTGGGCGCCACCTGGTACTGCACGGCGCTTTTGCCTGAGAGGAACACCGCATTGCCGGCGACGCTCACGCAGGTGAAGGTGGCATTGCCGTTGCCGGCCGCGAACAGGTCCCCGATCCGCCCGCCCCAACCCGATGCCGCGCCTTCGGGCGACGAGGATTGCCAGAACGACTGCTGGTCGTTGTGCGAGAACAGCTTGGGCGGCAGCGGGACCGAGCCGGCGCTGTATTGCGCCTTGGTTGTCGGCTGGATCAGTGTGCCGACGTTCAGTACGACCGCCATGTTGCCGGCGTCGAAGATCGGCAACAGCGGCCCCAGACCCGGGGCCAGCGCATATTGCCGCCCGCCGGCCAGTGCCGCGGCCGGATTGAGGACGGTGCCGGCCAACGCAGCGCGATCAATCGCGATGTTGCTGCGAAAACTCTGGTACGCGCCATAGCTGGCTGTGTCGTACGGCACCAGCGTGTTCGCATAGTCGTTGCCGCCATACAGGAAGACGCAGACCAGCGCCTTGTAATCGGTGGCCGTCGCTGCCGCCGCTTCGCCCATCGCGGCCAGGCTCAACGCCCACGGAGCGGCGCCGGCAGCCATCGACAAGGCGGTGCTGCGTTTGAGGAAGGCGCGCCGGCCGGCGCTGTCGGAACGGATGCTGGGAAAGTGGTTCATGGCGGCTCCTTATTTCTGCACGATGGTTTCCGGCGCGGCCAGCACCAGCGTCAGCGCCGCCCAGATCCGGTTCAGCTTGCCGGCGTCGGTGCTGGCGGAAATGCCGTCGAGCGCGGCGGCCAGTGCGGAGAGCAATGCCGCCGGCAGCTGGCCCGCCGCGAGCACCAGGTTCAATTCATCGAGCAGCGCGTGCGAATCGCCGGCCAGCGGCAGCAGCGATGCATAGCCCGATTTCAGGTCCCCGACGCCGACGCTCACCGTCTTCTGCATGAAGTTGATGTAGCCCGCGACGGATGATTCGGTGGTGATCTGGAACTCGGGCCCCAGCAGTCCCGCGCTGGCGATGGGACTGTTCGGCGGCACATAACCGGGCCGGAAGAAATTGAACACCGAAGGCGACCGCATCGGGCTTTGTCCCAGCCTGGTGGCGGGGTCCGACAGGTCCCCGATG
>JAYUHN010000479.1:0-3085 GCA_043766965.1 Ramlibacter sp.
CTGCCGCGTCCACGGCCTGTCCGACGCGATGGCCGGCGAAATGCTCGAGTTTCCGAAGAACACGTTCGGCCTGGCGCTCAATCTCGAGCGCGACTCGGTCGGCGCCGTCATTCTGGGCGCCTACGAGCACATCACCGAGGGCGATACCGTCAAATGCACCGGCCGCATCCTGTCGGTGCCGGTGGGCCTGGCGCTGATCGGCCGCGTCGTCGATTCGCTCGGGCAGCCGATCGACGGCAAGGGGCCGATCGGCTCGAGCAAGTTCTCGCCGATCGAGCGCATCGCGCCCGGCGTCGTCGACCGCCAGTCGGTCAAGGAGCCGGTGCAGACCGGGCTCAAGGCGATCGACTCGATGGTGCCGATCGGCCGCGGCCAGCGTGAGCTGATCATCGGCGACCGCCAGACCGGCAAGACCGCGGTGGCGATCGATACGATCCTCAACCAGAAAGACACCGGCGTCATCTGCATCTACAACGCGATTGGCCAGAAGCAGTCGACCGTCGCACAGGTGGTGCGCACGCTCGAGGAAGCCGACGCGATGCGCTATACCATCGTCGTCGCCGCGACCGCGTCGGAACCGGCCCCGCTGCAGTTCCTCGCGCCCTACACCGGCTGCGCGATGGGCGAATATTTCCGCGACAATGGCATGCACGCGGTCATCGTCTATGACGATCTGTCGAAGCAGGCCGTTGCCTACCGCCAGATGTCGCTGCTGCTGCGCCGCCCGCCGGGCCGCGAAGCCTATCCCGGCGACGTTTTCTATCTGCACTCGCGGCTGCTGGAACGCGCCGCCCGCGTGAACGAAAAGTACGTCGAGGACTTCACCAAGGGCGCTGTCAAAGGCAGGACCGGGTCGTTGACGGCGCTGCCGATCATCGAGACCCAGGCCGGTGACGTGTCCGCGTTCGTTCCGACCAACGTGATTTCGATCACCGACGGCCAGATTTTTCTGGAGACCAGCCTGTTCAACGCCGGTGTCCGCCCCGCCATCAATGCCGGTATTTCGGTGTCGCGGGTCGGCGGCGCCGCCCAGACCAAGCTGATCAAGAATCTGTCCGGCGGTATCCGCACCGACCTGGCCCAGTACCGCGAACTGGCCGCGTTCGCGCAGTTCGCATCCGACCTGGACGAAGCCACCCGCAAGCAGCTCGATCGTGGCGCCCGTGTCACCGAGCTGCTCAAGCAGGCCCAGTACAGTCCGCAGCCGATCAGCCTGATGGCTGCCACGCTGTTCGCGGTCAACAAGGGTTTCGTGGACGACATCGACGTCAAGAAGGTCCTGGCCTTCGAACACGGCCTGCACGCCTGGCTGAAGGACAAGCACGCGCCGCTGCTCGCCAAACTCGAATCGGACAAGGCGATGGACAAGGCTGCGGAAACCGAGATGGGCGACGCCATCGCGATGTTCAAGAAGTCCTTCGCCTGACCGCGGACCGGATCGAATAGGAGTCACAGTGGCTGCAGGCAAGGAAATCCGGGGCAAGATCAAGTCGGTGGAAAACACCAGGAAGATCACCAAGGCGATGGAAATGGTGGCCGCCTCCAAGATGCGCAAGGCACAGGAGCGCATGCGCGCGGCCCGCCCGTACAGCGAAAAGGTGCGCAACATCGCCGCCAATCTGGGCAAGGCGAATCCTGAGTACACGCACGCTTTCATGAAGGTGAACCAGGCCAAGACGGCAGGCTTCATCGTCGTCACGACCGACAAGGGCCTGTGCGGCGGGATGAACACCAACGTGCTGCGCGCGGTGACCATCAAGCTGAAGGAACTGCAGGCGGCGGGCATGAGCGCGCACGCGGTGGCGATCGGCAACAAGGGGCTGGGTTTCCTGAACCGGATCGGCGCCAAAGTGGTCTCGCACGTGACGCAGCTCGGCGACACGCCGCACCTGGACAAGCTGATCGGCCCGGTCAAGGTCCTGCTCGACGCCTATGCCGCCGGTGAAGTCAGCGCCGTGTATCTCAGCTACACGCGCTTCATCAACACCATGAAGCAGGAACCGGTGATGGAGCAGTTGCTGCCGCTGTCGCAGGAAACGCTGCAGGCACAGGCCAGCCAGAGCGGCGGGCGCTATGGCTGGGATTACATCTACGAGCCGGACGCGAATGCAGTCATCGACGAACTGCTGGTGCGCTATGTCGAGGCGCTGGTGTACCAGGCCCTGGCGGAAAACATGGCGTCCGAACAGTCGGCGCGGATGGTGGCCATGAAATCGGCCACCGACAACGCGGGCGAGGTGATCTCCGAGCTCAAGCTGGTTTACAACAAGACGCGCCAGGCGGCGATCACCAAAGAGCTCTCCGAGATCGTGGCCGGCGCCGCGGCAGTTTGAGCGGAAGTCTCCGCGTCGCGGTTAGAGATTCGACAGATTAATTGATTGGAACGACAAATGGCACAAGCACAAGCACAAGCAGGTACCAAAGCGACTCTGGGTGTCCAGGGCAAGATCGTCCAGTGCATCGGCGCCGTGGTCGACGTGGAGTTCCCGCGCGACAAGATGCCGCACGTGTACGACGCGCTGAAGATGGAAGGCACGGCCCTCACGCTGGAAGTGCAGCAGCAGCTCGGCGACGGCATCGTCCGCACCATCGCGCTGGGCTCGTCCGACGGCCTGCGGCGCGGCAACATGGTCTACAACACCGACAGCCCGATCAAGGTGCCGGTCGGCAAGGCGACGCTGGGCCGGATCATGGACGTGCTGGGCAACCCGATCGACGAGCGCGGTCCGGTCGGCTCCGGGTCGATGGCCTCGATCCATCGCAAGGCACCGGCGTATGACGAGCTGTCGCCTTCGCAGGAATTGCTGGAAACCGGCATCAAGGTGATCGACCTGGTGTGTCCTTTCGCCAAGGGCGGCAAGGTCGGCCTTTTCGGCGGCGCCGGCGTCGGCAAGACCGTGAACATGATGGAGTTGATCAACAACATCGCCAAGGCCCACAGCGGCCTGTCGGTGTTCGCCGGCGTCGGCGAGCGCACCCGCGAAGGAAATGACTTCTATCACGAGATGGCCGATTCCGGCGTCGTGAATCTCGACAACCTGCCCGAATCCAAGGTGGCCATGGTGTACGGCCAGATGAACGAGCC
>JAYUHN010000480.1:0-8177 GCA_043766965.1 Ramlibacter sp.
CAAGACGACCGACCCACTCGGGCACGAGTACATCATGCGCAAAGAAGACCACCAGATGCTGGAACCCCTTTACGCCGCGCAATTCGTCAGGGGGGTGAAACATGATTCGGAAAAGACCGGCTTTGGCTGGAAGACCGAAACGGTGGTGGAGGCCGCGCAGCTCGCGCAGCCCACGACCTGCAAAATGAAGCGGCCAGCGTCGTAGCCGACCGATGGAAATCGTCGTCGGATCGCTGCTGAACGGGCTGGTCTATGGCATGCTGCTGTTCATGCTGGCCAGCGGCCTAACGCTGATCTTCAGCATGATGGGCGTGCTGAATTTCGCCCATGCCAGCTTCTATATGCTCGGCGCGTACTTCGCCTATAGCACCACCCATTTCCTGGGCTTCTGGCCGGCGCTGTTCGTCGCCCCGCTTCTAGTCGCGGTCCTCGGCGCCCTGTTCGAAAAATACTGCCTGCGGCGGGTCCACAAGTTCGGCCATGTGCCCGAATTGCTGATCACCTTCGGCCTGTCTTTCATCATCCTGGAGATGGCCCAGCTGATCTGGGGCACCAGCTCGGTCGATTACCGCGTGCCGGCGGAACTGAGCGGGCCGCTTTTCATCCTCTACGGCACGCAGTTCCCGATGTACCGTGGATTCATGATGCTGGTGGCGGTGTTGATGCTGATCGCGATCTGGCTTTTGCTGACACGCACCCGCATCGGGCTGGTGATCCAGGCGGCGCTGTCGCACCCGGAAACTGTCGAGGCGCTAGGCCACAACGTGCCGCGCGTCTTCATGCTCGTGTTCGGCGGCGGGGCGGCACTGGCGGGTCTGGCCGGCGTGATCGGCGGCAATGCCTTCGTCACGGAGCCAGGCATGGCCGCCACGGTCGGCTCCGTGATTTTCGTCGTGGTGGTCGTGGGCGGGATGGGGTCGCTCACCGGCGCCTTCGTTGCATCGCTGTTGATCGGCGTGATCCAGACCTTCGCGGTGGGCATCGACTATTCGCTGATGGGCGCGGCCGGGACCCTGGGGATGGACATCACGCCCCAGACCTTCGGCTTCGCGCTGTGGAAACTCAAGATCAGCCAGATCGCGCCGATCCTGCCGTATCTCTTTCTGGTGCTGGTGTTGATCTTCCGGCCCAAGGGACTGCTGGGCACGCGCGAGGGATAGAAATGTCAACCTCTGCCATGAACGACACAGTGATTGCTTCCGATGCTCCCCGCGGCGCTACGGCGTACTACCGGTTCAAACCGTTCAACGTCGGCCGCTGGATTCTCTGGAGCGCCTTCGCTCTGGTCCTGCTGGTCGCACCGCTGGTTTTCACCAGCTCGCTCAGCCAGACAATGCTCAGCCAGATGGGCATCGCGATCATCGTGTGCCTGTCGTACAACATGCTGCTGGGGCAGGGCGGCATGCTCAGTTTCGGCCACGCCGTCTATTCGGGCATGGGCTCGTTCCTGGCGATCCACACGCTCAACATGATCACGAAGGGCCTGCCGTTGCCGGTCAGCCTGGTCCCGATCGTGGGCGGCTTGACCGGCATGCTGGTCGCGGTGGTCCTTGGTTGGGTCACCACCAAGAAAGCGGCGACCCCGTTCGCGATGATCACGCTTGGCGTCGGCGAACTGGTGTGGGCGATGGCGCTGATGTTCCCCGAATTCTTCGGCGGCGAAGGCGGCATATCGGGCAACCGCGTGGTCGGACCCAAACCGCTCGGCATCACCTTCGGCCCGCAGATCCAGCTCTATTACCTGATCGCGCTTTACACCTTTGTCTGCACGGCGCTGATGTACGCCTTCACCCGCACGCCGCTCGGCCGGATGCTGAACGCGGTGCGCGACAACCCGGAGCGGGTGGAATTCGTCGGTTACGACACGCAGCGGGTGCGCTACATCTCGTTTGTGATAGCCGCCTTTTTCGCGGGCATTTCCGGCGGCCTGGCGGCGCTGAACTTCGAGATCGTCACCTCCGAGGTGGTGAGCGGCCCGCGTTCGGGCGCCTACCTGCTGTTCACGTTCCTGGGCGGCGCGACATTCTTTTTCGGGCCGATCATCGGCGCCATCCTGATGGTGCTGGCCTTCGTGCTGCTGTCGGAGTTGACCAAGGCCTGGCTGCTGTACCTGGGCCTGGTATTCCTTTTCATGGTGATGTACGCCCCGGGTGGTATCGCCAGCCTGATCATGATGAACCTGCGCATCGCGTCGTTCGGCCGTCTCAAGGAGTTGTGGGTGAGTTACGTCGCGCTGGCGGTCTCGGCATTGCTCGTCTTGATCGGTGCCGCTGCGATGATCGAGATGGTCTACCACCTGCAACTGAACGCCGCCCTTGGCCCCGAGCTGCGATTTCTCGGGATGACGCTTGACGCGAAAGGCCTGGACAGCTGGTTCGGCTCCGCCTTCGTCATGGTGACCGGCATCGGACTGTTCGAAGTGGCACGCCGCCACTTCGCGCGGCAATGGGGCGAAATCCAGGAATTCATCGAAAAGGAAATGAAGCGGAGGCAGACACTTTGAGCGACAACCAGTTGCCCGCAATCGCCCTCGAGCTGAAGGACCTGCGAAAGAGCTTTGGCAAGACCGAGATCATCCGCGGTGCCAGCCTGGCTGTGAAAAGCGGCGAGCGGCTTGCGGTGATCGGGCCGAACGGCGCCGGCAAG
This sequence comes from Ramlibacter sp., assembly GCA_043766965.1. GTDB lineage: Bacteria > Pseudomonadota > Gammaproteobacteria > Burkholderiales > Burkholderiaceae_C > Ramlibacter. The sequence goes on from JAYUHN010000480.1 coordinate 2,647, forward strand.
TCGACGCTCTTCAACCTGATCTCCGGCCGCTTCGCCCCGACCAGCGGACAGGTGCTGCTGAACGGCCACCGCATCGACGGCAAGAAGCCGTTCGAGATCAACCGGCTCGGACTGTCGCGCAGTTTCCAGATGACAAACATCTTCCCGAAGCTCAGCGTGTTCGAAAACCTGCGTTGCGGCGTGCTCTGGAGCCTGGGTTACCGGTACACGTTCCTGAAGTTCCTGGCGGGGCTGGACGACGCGAACGAGCGTGCCGAACAGCTGATGGAGATGATCAAGCTCGACAAGAAGCGCGACGTGCTGGCGATCAATCTGACGTACGCCGAACAGCGTGCGCTGGAGATCGGCATCACCATCGCCGGCGGGGCCAACGTCATCCTGCTGGACGAGCCTACGGCCGGCATGAGCAAGAGCGAGACTCGCCGTTTCATCGAATTGATCAAGGAAGTGACCGTGGGCAAGACGCTGCTGACCGTGGAGCACGACATGGGTGTGGTGTTCGGCCTGGCCGACCGGATCGCCGTGGTGGTGTACGGGGAGGTGATCGCCTGCGACAGGCCGGAGGCGGTCCGGGCCAACCAGCAGGTGCAGGAGGCGTATCTTGGCTCCCATGTCGCGGAGTCGCAAGCCGCGAGCCACTGACATGCTGAAGATCGACAACCTCCACGCCTTCTACGGCAAGAGCCATGTGCTGCACGGGGTCCAGTTCGAGGTCGGTGCCGGCGAGATCGTCGCGCTGCTCGGGCGCAACGGGTCTGGTCGATCCACCACCGCGAAGGCGATCATGGGCATGGTGAACTGCACCGGCAGCGTCGACTGGAACGGCGAGCAGACGCTCGGCAGGAAGGCTTACGAAATCGCGCATCTCGGCATCGGCTACGTGCCGGAGAACCGCGACATCTTTCCCAAGCTGACGGTGCACCAGAACCTGATGCTGGGACAGAAAGGGAAAGCCGCCGTGAAGAAAGCGCGCTGGTCGTTCGACGACATGTACCAGATGTTTCCGCGCCTGAAGGAGCGCCAGCACACCGAGGCCGGTGTGCTCTCGGGAGGCGAGCAGCAGATGCTGACGCTATGCCGCACGCTGATGGGGGATCCGGAGCTGATCATCATCGACGAGCCGACCGAGGGGCTGGCGCCGAAGATTGTCGAGCTGGTCGGCCAGTATCTGAGGAAGCTCAAGGAACGGGGCGTTTCGGTGCTGCTGATCGAGCAGAAGCTGACCATCGCGATGGCGATCTCGGACCGTGCCCTGGTCATGGGCCATGGCAGCATCGTGTTCCAGGGCACGCCCGATACGCTGCGCGCCGATGCCTACACCCGCAAGGAATGGCTGGAAGTCTGAGCTCGTTTTTCGTTGTCGCACCAGAGACAAACCGGAAATTCGGGTGCAACATAGCAACCTACAATTGAGGAGAACGACCGTTCTTTTCGCTCTTTATTTCCAGGGGAACCCAGCATGACGGCTGACTACAAGGTTCACGGCGACGTCGCCGTGATCAGCATGAACAATCCGCCCGTCAATGGGCTCGGTCACGCCACCCGCATCGGCCTGACCGACGGCCTGGCCAAGGCCGCTGCCGATCCGTCGGTGAAGGCGATCGTCATCACCGGCGTCGGCAAGGCGTTTTCCGGCGGCGCCGACATCAAGGAATTCGGCTCGCCCAAGGCGCTGGCCGAACCAAACCTGATGTCGGTGATCCTGGCGGTGGAGAACTCGGCAAAACCGGTGGTCGCGGCATTGCACTCCGTCGCGATGGGCGGCGGCCTGGAGCTGGCCCTTGGCTGCCATTACCGCATCGCGGCGCCCGGCACCAGCGTCGCGCTGCCGGAGGTGAAGCTTGGACTGATTCCCGGCGCGGGCGGCACCCAGCGCCTGCCACGCGTGCTCGGCGTCGAGACCGCCCTGAACATGATCCTCAGCGGTGACCCGGTCAAAAGCGAAATGCTGGCGCAGCTGCCCGGACAGAAGCTGTTCGACAAGATGGCTTCGTCGGCCGAGTCGCTGGCCGAAGAAGCCTTGACCTATGCCCGTTCCGTCGCCGCCGCCCGGCCGCTGCCGCTGGTGCGGAACCTGCCCTGCAAGCACCCGCTGGGCGACGCGTATTTCCAGTTCGCCCGCAACATGGTCAAGGGCATGGCGAAAAACTTTCCAGCCCCGCTCAAGTGCGTCGACGCTGTCGAAGCGGCGACGAAAAAGAAGTTCGACGAAGGCGTGTCCTTCGAGCGCGAAATTTTCGCGGCGCTGATGTTCACCCCCGAGTCGCGCGCCATGCGCCACATCTTCATCGCGGAACGCGCGGCGTCCAAGATTCCGGACGTGCCGGAAGGCACGCCGAAGCGCGAGATCAAGTCGGTCGCCGTGATCGGCGCCGGCACCATGGGCGGCGGCATCGCGATGAACTTCCTGAACGCCGGCATTCCGGTCAAGATGCTGGAGATGAAGCAGGAGGCCCTGGACCGTGGCCTTGCAATCATCCGCAAGAATTACGAATCGCAGGTGAAGCGGGGCAAGCTCAAGCAGGACAAATACGACCAGCGCATGGGGCTGCTGTCGACGACGCTGGAATACGCCGACCTCAAGAACGCGGATCTTGTCATCGAGGCGGTGTTCGAGGAAATGGGGGTCAAGCAAAAGGTGTTCGAAAAGCTCGACGAAGTGATGAAGCCCGGCGCGATCCTGGCCTCCAACACCTCGACGCTGGACGTCAACAAGATCGCATCCTTCACCAAGCGGCCGCAGGACGTGGTGGGCTTGCATTTTTTCAGCCCGGCCAATGTGATGAAGCTGCTCGAAGTGGTGCGCGGCGAGAAGACCGCAAAAGACGTGCTCGCGACCGTGATGGCGATGGGCAAGCAGATCAAGAAGACGTCGGTCGTGTCGGGTGTGTGCGACGGCTTCATCGGCAACCGCATGATCGAGCAGTACAGCCGCCAGGCCGGCTTCCTGCTGGACGAAGGCGCGTTGCCGCAGCAGGTCGACAAGGCGATCGAGAAGTTCGGCTTCGCCATGGGCCCGTTCAGGATGGGCGACCTGGCCGGCAATGACATCGGCTGGGCGATCCGAAAGCGCCGCGCGCTGGAGCGCCCGAACATGCCTTATAGCCGCACTGCCGACAAGCTCTGTGAGCTGGGACGCTTCGGCCAGAAAACGGGCGCCGGTTGGTACGACTACCAGGCAGGCAAGCGCGACGCGATCCCGTCCGGGCTGGTCAACAAGATGATCGAGGACCACCGCAAGGAGCTCGGGATCACGCCGCGCAAGATCCCCGACGACGAAATCGTGCAGCGGCTGGTCTTCGCGCTGGTCAACGAAGGCGCGCGGATCCTGGAGGACGGCATCGCCTCCAAGGCCGGCGACATCGACATGGTCTACCTCACGGGCTACGGTTTCCCGATCCATCGTGGCGGACCGATGATGTACGCCGACCAGGTCGGCCTGTTCAACGTCGTGCAGTCGATGAAGCGCTTCCAGCAGAACCCGCGCGACGACGCGAAGTTCTGGGAGCCGGCGCCGCTGCTGGCGAAGTTAGTGGCTGAAGGCAAGAGCTTCAGTTGACTGCTGCCCGCCCCGCAAGCTGGGCAGCAGCAGTCATCCCGGCGCAGGCCGGGATCCACCCCTCCCTCCCATGATCAAACGCACCCTGCTCGCCCTGGTGACGCTGCTGTTGCTGCTGGTGACCGCCGTGGTCGTGAACACGCTGCGGCAGGGGTCGCGGCAGCTCGATGTGCCGGCTGCCTCTCCATTGGCGGTCGACGAGCAGGGCGTTGCCGATAAGCTCGCGGGTTCACTGCGGTTCAAGACCGTCTCCAGCTACGACGACCCGGCGTTGAACGCGCAGGAATTTCTCAAGCTCCACCAGTACCTGCAGCAGCGCTTTCCGAAAGCGCACGCGGCGCTCAAGCGTGAGCTGGTCAGCGAGCTGAGCCTGCTCTACACCTGGCAGGGCATTGACCCGCAAGCAGCACCCATCCTCCTGATGGCGCACCAGGACGTGGTGCCGATCGCGTCCGGCACCGGGAGCACGTGGCAGGCGGATCCTTTTGGGGGCGAAAGCAAAGATGGTTTCGTCTGGGGCCGCGGCGCCTGGGACGACAAGGCAAACCTGGTCTCCCAGCTCGAAGCCGTCGAGATGCTGGTGGCCGGCGGCTTCCAGCCGCGCCAGACGGTGTACCTGGCGTTCGGCGCCGACGAGGAAGTCGGCGGGCAACGTGGCGCATTCCAGATCGCGAAGCTGCTGCAGTCGCGCGGTGTCAAGCTGGAGTTCGTCCTCGATGAAGGGCTGTTGATCACCGAGGGCATCCTGCCCGGACTGGCCAGGCCGGCCGCGCTGATCGGCATCGCCGAAAAGGGCTATCTCTCGGTGGCGATGAAGGTGCCGGCGACGCCCGGCCATTCGTCGATGCCGCCGCCGCGCGGTGAAAGCGCCGTCGGCATGATGAGCGCGGCGTTGAAGCGGCTGGACGACGGGCAGATGCCTGCGCAAGTGCGCGGGGTGGCGCGCGAGATGTTCGAAACCATCGCACCGGAAATGACCGGCCTGAACCGTTTCGCCCTGACCAACCTCTGGCTGTTCGGCCCCTATGTGCAGGCGCAGTTGCAAAAGGGCGCCAGCACCAACGCGATGATGCGCACGACGACCGCGCTGACGGTTTTTCATGCCGGCAACAAGGACAATGTGCTTCCGGGCCTGGCCGAGGCCACTGTCAACTTCCGCCTGCTGCCCGGCGACAGCCGCGACAGCGTGATGCAGCATGCGAAGGACACGGTGCATGACCCGCGCTTCGAGCTGACGGCCATGCCTTTCAGTTCCGAACCGTCGCCGGTGACGCCGACCGGCTCGGCCTCCTACCAGCTGATCAATCGCACGGTGCGATCCTTGTTCCCGGGCACCGTCGTCGCGCCTGGGCTGATGATCGGCGCCACCGATTCGCGCCATTTCACCGCGATCAGCGACCACATCTACCGGTTCTCGCCGGTCCGCGCCGGAGTGCTGGACCTGCCTCGATTCCACGGCACCAACGAACGCATCGCAACCGGCAACCTGGCCGAGCTGGTGCGGTTCTACCACCAGCTGCTGCGCAACGCCGCCAGCGCGCCCTCGCCCTGATTCCCCGTGTCCCTCCCCAGAAAGGCCCCGCCATGACATCCGCCGTTATTGTCTCCACCGCCCGCACGCCCCTGGCCAAGAGCTGGAAGGGCTCGTTCAACATGACGCACGGCGCCACGCTCGGCGGCCATGCCGTCAAGCATGCGCTGTTGCGCGCCGGCATCGATCCGGCCGAGGTCGAGGACGTGATCATGGGCTGCGCGACACCCGAAGGCGCAACCGGCTCGAACATCGCCCGCCAGGTGGCACTGATGGCGGGCTGCCCGGTCACCGTATCCGGTGTCACGGTCAACCGGTTTTGTTCTTCCGGCCTGCAGACCATCGCCCTGGCGGCGCAGCGCGTGATCGCGGGCGAAGCCGACGTCTTCGTCGCCGGTGGGGTCGAGAGCATTTCCTGTGTCCAGCAGGAGGCCAACACCC
>JAYUHN010000481.1:0-3080 GCA_043766965.1 Ramlibacter sp.
AACAGCTCGTCGCGCTCTTCCTTCACGTGTTGCTCGATGGCGCGGTTCAGCTCGGCGACAAGCGCGTCCATGGCGGCGTCCGCCTGCCCCATGCCCTGGATCCGGGCGATCATCGCTTTCGCCTCCTGGTGCTCGGCCTGCGCTTCGTCGAGCAGCTCGGGCTGGTCGATGGCTTCGCGCAAAGCGGGATAGAAGATCTCTTCCTCGATCTGGGCGTGCACCGTCAGCTCGCTGCAGATCTTCTGCGCCAGCACCAGCTTGTCGGCAGCGGCGGCATCGCCGCTGCCGAAAGCCAGCCGGGCGTATTCGACAAACAGGTGCTTGACCGCGATGTGGTCGGCGTCGAGCAGTTCGCAAGCATCTTTTTCGACCAGTGTCGTCATGTCTTTTCTCCGGGAGTGGTGGATGTGCGCTTCGTGCGTCAGACCACGGGCGGGTCCATTTCGCGGCCGAAGTGGCGGTGCTTGAGGAGCGCCTGCATGAAGCTGGCGACTGCCTTGTCGACGTTGTTCGAGTCGGCCAGGATCAGTCCGGTTGCGCCTTGTGCCTGGCTCTTGTCCATGCTGACCGGGATACCGGCCTGGGCCAGCAGAGCGCGCGATTCGCCAAGCACCAGGATGGCCTTGCAGTGCCTGAACTGGTCCTTGATGAACTCGGCGGTGTGGCCGTCCTGTGCCAGCGCGGCGACGGCCTCGGCGCCATCGGGCAGGACCAGTCCGTCGAACAGGAACCCGGGCTCGTTTTCAAGCGAGGCGTCGGCGTCGAGCGCGCTGCCGCTGGTGGTCCGCATCGGGCCGATGCGGGTCCCGACCAAACGTCCCACGGCGCCCTGTTCGGCCAACGCGGCCTGCAGCTTGGCAAGCGATTCGCCTTCCACGCCCGGCGCGACCAGCAGCGCAATCTTGCGGCCTTTCAGCGAACCGTCGCCGGGGCGAGCCAGCAGCGAAAGCGTGGGCGACTTGGTCACTTCGGGCGCAGGCGCCTTTTCCAGCGCCAGTGGCATCGGCCTGGGCAACGTGTCCATGCCGAGACCGTCGGCGACCTTTTTAGCCAGCGCTTCGGACGCATTGCGCAGGGACGACACCATCCGTTGCCGGATCGCCGGCACCGTCACCTTGGACAGTTCGAACCGGAATGCGGCGGCGATGTGGTCCTGCTCCACAGGGCTCTGGCTGTCGAAGAAGAGGCGGGCCTGGGTGTAGTGATCGGCGAATTTTTCCGGCTTGGCGCGGACCTTGTCCTGCTCGCGGTCCCTGATGCGCAGAGCCGTGGACACGAAGCCTTGTTGCGCGCCGGCCTGGAATGGACAGCCGCCTGCCAGCGAATTCGGCTCGTACGAAACGCGGCCGCGGTGGATCGCCTGGCGGTGCATGCCGTCGCGCTGGTTGTTGTGGACCGGCGCGATCGGCGAGTTGATCGGAATCTCGTGGAAGTTGGGGCCGCCCAGGCGCGTGATCTGGGTGTCGACATAAGAGTGGATTCGTCCGGCCAGCAGCGGATCGTTCGAAAAGTCGATGCCCGGCACGACGTGCGCCGTGCAGAACGCCACCTGCTCGGTCTCGGCGAAGAAGTTGTCCGGATTGCGGTTCAACACCATTCGCCCCACCTTCTGCACGGGAACCAGTTCTTCCGGAATGATCTTGGTCGCGTCGAGGATGTCGAAGCTGAATTGCTCCGCCTGCTCCTCGGTGAAGATCTGGAAGCCCAACTCCCATTCCGGGAAAGCGCCCGATTCGATCCGCTCCCACAGGTCGCGCCGGTGGAAATCCGGGTCCGCTCCTGAAATCTTGACCGCTTCGTCCCAGACCAGCGAATGGGTACCGAACTTCGGCTCCCAGTGGAACTTGACGAAGACCGACTCGTTGGCTTCGTTCACCAGCCGGTAGCTATGCACGCCGAAGCCCTGCATGGTCGCGTAGCTGCGCGGGATCGCGCGATCCGACATCACCCACATCAGCATGTGGGTCGATTCGGGCATCAGCGAAACGAAATCCCAGAAGGTGTCGTGCGCGCTGCCAGCCTGCGGCATTGCGTTGTGCGGCTCCGGCTTGACGGCGTGCACCAGGTCTGGAAACTTCATCGCGTCCTGGATAAAGAACACCGGCATGTTGTTTCCCACCAGGTCCCAATTGCCTTCGTCGGTGTAGAACTTGACGGCGAAACCGCGCACGTCGCGGGCTGTGTCCTTGGATCCGCGCTCGCCCGCCACTGTGGAGAAGCGGACGAACACCGGCGTGGTCTTGCCCGCTTCCTTGAACGGCGCGGCCTTGGTCAGCTGGCCGAGCGGCTTGTAGCACTCGAAAAAGCCGTGGGCGCCGGAACCGCGCGCGTGCACGATCCGCTCGGGGATGCGCTCGTGGTCGAAGTGCGTGATCTTCTCGCGCAGGATGAAATCTTCCAGCAGCACCGGGCCGCGCACGCCGGCCTTCAATGAATTCTGGTTGTCGCCGATCGCCACGCCCTGGTTGGTGGTGAGGATCTGGCCGGTCGAATCGACGCGCACGCGGTCGAGCGGCTCGATCGTCGCGTTGACGCCTTCTGGCGCCACGCTGCCGGTCTTGGCGGATCCGTTCTCTTCGGAGAGCGTGCTGGCTGTGGGCAGCCGCGATGCCGGAGCAACGGTCTGCCCGGCGGGCGGAGACATTCCGTTGCGAGCGCCGTGCTCGAGTGGCTTGTTGGCGTTGAACGGAACGGCCGCGACCAGCTCCTGGGTCTGGGCCATCTTCTCGGAGGGCGCGTCGCCGCGAGGGCCGGACCCGACATTGGCGGGCCCGCTGTCGGTATTGCGGGTAGCGGCCTTCGCTGGCGTCTTGGTCTTGGCCGGATCGGCGCGGCCGGCGGCCGGCTTGGTGGATTTGGGCATTGGTGGTCCGTGATGCGGGCGGAATTGCCGACCCGAAGGTACGGCCCCAGCCGCTGACGGGCTCGTAGGACAACGTCGATACGTCACCAATGATGAGCGGCGTTACTCCTATCGCGCCAATAGCAAAATACCGAACAGCACAGGCTGGTGCAGCATGTACCACGACAGGCTCCACCGACCCAACCATGCCAGGGGCGCGGCAGCACGCGGCAGGCCA
>JAYUHN010000482.1:0-8142 GCA_043766965.1 Ramlibacter sp.
GGTGGGCCTGCACATGGCCGACGTCGAGAAGCTGATCCGCGTGCTGCACCGGCTGGTCGACGGCGGCCACAGTGTGATCGTGATCGAGCACGACCTCGATGTGATCGCCGAAGCTGACTGGATCATCGACCTCGGTCCCGAAGGGGGGAACGCGGGCGGCAAGGTGGTTGCACAGGCGCCGCCGGAGCAGGTCGTCAAGCTCGGGACGCACACCGGCCTCGCACTCGCACACGTGCTGGCGAGGACCTGAAGCCATAATCCCAGCTCTACCAGGGAGATTGCGATGTCAAGCCGTCAAGCAGCCGGGGTGCGGTATCTGGTTTCGTGCACCGCGCTAGTGCTGGCTTCGGTGCTGGCTGGTTGTGGCGGCGGAGGTGGGGGAGACGCGCAGGCCACTGAGCAAACCAGCCAGCCGCCCGCGGCCCTGCCGATGATGGTCGACAGCCTGGGCCGCGAGGTGCCAGAAGCGGATTTCGGCAAGGGCGACCCTCTCGCCGCCGGCGCCGACGGGATCGCCTTTGACGACGGGCCGCTCGCCAACGCGCAGGTCTTGCTTGTGGACAATCGCGGCAGCACCCGAACCGCGACCACCGATGCGTCCGGCTACTACCGGGTCGACATCAAAAACCTGCAGCTTCCATTTATCCTCAAGGTCAAGCGGCCCGACGGCCCAGAATGGTTTTCGGCAGGCACGCGGTCGGCCGTCACCCGGGGGTTCGTCCGGATCAACATCAACGGGCTGACCTCCAAGCTCCTGAACTATGTGAGCGATGCGCTCAACATCCACGTCGGTCCAGATTTCGACATGACCCCTTCTGTCCTTGCCCCGAATTTGCGGCTGCTCGATCCCGCCAAGGCCAGGCTTCGGGCGGGGCTGGCCGTACCGTTGCTCAACGCCGGCATCGACCTCTCAAACTACGACCCGGTGACAACGCCGCTTGCGCCGGCAACCGCCGACAGGCACGCTGCGTTCCTTCGCAGCATCAAGATCATCCCCAACTCCCCGGGGCGATGGGCCGTCGTCGGCACGATCGTCGGACCAGTGCGGACGTTCCAGCCCCTGGACGTGGCTGTCGACGGCGCAGGCAATATGTATCTCTCCGACGCCGCTACCAACAGCATTCTCAAGATCAACCCGGCGGGCGCGGTGAGCACACTTGCGGGCAGTGGAGTGCCGGGTTTTGCTGACGGGGCAGGTGCTGCAGCGGCGTTCACTGTGCCTGGGTCGATCGCGCTGGATTCGGGCGGCAACGTCTACGTGTCCGACGTCGGGAACGAGGCGATCCGCAAGGTCTCGCCGGCGGGTGTCGTGACCACGCTCGCTGGCGGCAGCGGCAGGGGGTTCGTCGACGGCGTCGGCAGTGCAGCAAGGTTTGCCGGACCCCGGTCGCTGGCGGTGGACGGGACCGGCAACGTGTACGTGGCGGACGCCAACAATGCGCTGCGCAAGATCACCCCGGCCGGCGTCGTCTCCACGATCGCCGGCTACACCCCGCAACAACCTTGCTGCACCGGCACGCTCCCCGACTCCAGCTTCGGCGGCGTGGCAGTGGATGGAGCGGGCAATGTGTATGTGGGCGACTTTATAAGGAGAACGATCCTCAAGATCACGCCGGCCGGCGTGACTAGCGATTTTTATGTGGTGTCGGAAAATGTCTCGGTTGGAGATCTCTCGGTGGACACCGCGGGGAACGTCTATCTGGGTGGAGGCACGGCGGTCTTGAAGATCACGCCCGCCGGGGTGGCCAGTACGCTGGCCGGTGACAGGGGGACCGGTTTGACCGATGGGACCGGCGCTTCCGCGCGCTTTGGTGGCGCGCCCTTGAGCATCGCAGTGGATGGCGGTGGCAACGTGTTTGTCGCGGATACGTGGAACAACGCGATCCGCCGGATCACGCCGGGAGGGGACGTCACCACCGTTGCCGGAAGGATGCCCGCGGGATTCGCGGACGGCCCGGCCTTGTCGGCGTCGTTCAGCGGCGGCTTTATGTCGCTGGGTAGCGGCGCGGGAACGTTCGTCGGGCTAGGCCCTGTTGCGGTCGATGCTGCGGGAGAGATTTACGTGGCCGATACATTCAATCACGCGATCCGCAGGATCTCTCGCAACGGCATCGTCAGCACCGTCGCGGGCACCGGTTTACCCGGATTTGCGAACGGAAGCGGGCGCTCGGCGAGCTTCAACTTCCCCATCGGGATCGCCTTGGACGGAAGCGGCAACATCTACGTCGCCGACAGCAGGAATCGCATGATCCGGAAGATCTCCGCCTCGGGTTATGTCACCACATTGGCAGGCAACGGTGCTGCCGGTGCCGCAAACGGCGTGGCGTCATCGGCCACGTTCAACAACCCATCCTACGTCGCGGTCGGTCCGGATGGAACCGTCTACGTCACTGATTACCCCGCGATACGCACGATCACGACCGCGGGCATCGTTTCCACGCTGATGGTCGGGAGCGGCCCCAACAGCGCTTCGTCCGGGGCGATTGCGGTGGACCGCAGCGGGACCGTGTTTATCAGGACTGCGGGGGGTGAAATTTATGCGAAGTCTGTCGACGGCACTTTCGTCAATGTGGGGAGCCTGGGAGGGTACAGTCCCCTAGAGGGCTTGGCGGTGGACGCCGACGGCAACTTTTACTATTTGCTCTCGAAAACTAACCCGTTGGATACGTTCTATTTGATCAGGCGGTCGCCCGAGAGCGTCTTTACCCGATTCGAAATCGGCGCGTTGCAGTTTTCAGGCGTGCCGGGCTTCCTTGCCGTGGACAGCAACGGTAACGTGCTTGTCGTGGACGCCCGGAACGCGACCATTCGCATCGTCCTGCCCTGACCATGGGCAGGAGCAGCCACAATGGGTCCAACCCGTCACTACCGGATCCATGCCGATCCTGCCCAACATCCGCCTCGCGACTGCAGCCGACGCAGTCGCCATCGCCGACATGTCGCGCAGCGACATTGAATACGGCCTGGGCTGGAGCTGGCGCGAAGGTCGGGTGCTGCGTGCGATCCGCGACCCGGCGACCAATGTTGCGGTGATCACCGAATCGGACGCAATCGTCGGCTTCGGCATCATGCAGTACCGCGATGAGTCGGCGCACCTCGCACTGTTCGCCATCCGCTCGTCCCATCGCAACCGGGGCATCGGCAGCCGGCTGGTGGCGTGGCTTGAAAAGCCGGCGCTGATCGCCGGCGTGCAGCTGCTGCGCGTCGAGGCGCGGGCGGACAACGCGGCCGCGCTTTCGTTCTACCGGCGGCTCGGCTTCGAGCTGGTCAACAAGGTGGCAGGCTACTACAGCGGCGTCGTCGATGCGGTGCAACTGGAGAAGCGGCTGTCGGCCGTTGTGTCGGACGAGCGACTGCGCCCTGGGTGAGTCCGGATGGACGCTGCACGTGGGCGCGAGTCCTATGCCATCACCCCATCCCGGAGTCCCAATGCGAGCGCCGACAACTCATCCAGCTCACCGCCGCCGCGGTGGCCTCCCGTTCGCTGACCGCGTCCGCCCAGGCCGATTTCTCGTCCAAGCCGATCAAGCTCGTCATCGCGTTCCCTGCCGGCGGGCCGACCGACATCACGATGCGGTCGCTGGCTGACAACGCCAGCAAGATCCTGAAGCAGCCGGTCATCGTCGAGAACAAGCCAGGGGCGGGCGGGTCGTTCCCGGCGCAGCAGCTGCAATCCTCGCCGGCCGATGGGTACACGCTCGCGCAGATTCCGCTCGGTGTGTTCCGCCTGCCGTACACGACCAAGATCAATTGGGATCCGGTCAAGGACATCAGCTATGTCATCAACGTCACCGGCTACGCGTTCGGCATCGTGGTGCCGGTGGATTCGCCGCTCAAGAGCTGCGAAAAGCTCGGCCTGGCACGTGCCAGCTGACCGCGTGGATCGCAGGCTCTGCGAAGATGGACCATGTCCAAGCAGAAACCCCTCGTCTGGCTACCGGCCTGCCACCGCCATCTCGATCTGTCCGATCCAGGTGGCTACACCGTGCTGGCCGACCGGTATGCCGCGGCGGTCACAGCCTTGGGCCTGCAACCGGTGCTGTTCCCCCTGGCGACGGCGGCTGACGTCCCCGATCTGCTGGAACTCGTGGACGGCGTGCTGCTCACCGGCTCGCCTTCGAACGTCGAGGCGACTCGTTTCGGCGCCACGGCCTTGCCGACCGACCTGCTCGACCCCCGGCGCGATTCGCTCACCATGGCGCTGGTGCCGGCGGCGATCGCCGGGGCGACGCCGCTGTTCGGCGTCTGCCGCGGTCTGCAGGAGATGAACGTCGCGCTCGGCGGCAGCCTGCACCAGCAGCTCCACACCGAGCCCGGGTTGATGGACCACCGCGAACCCGACGATGACGATCTGGAGGTGCAGTTCGCGACCCGCCACGAGGTGCTGCTGACCCCGGGCAGTGCGTTCGCACACTGGGCGGGCGACACGCATGCGAAGGTCAATTCGCTGCACGGCCAGGGCATCAAGCGGCTGGCAAAGGGCCTGGTCGCGGAGGCCGTGGCGCCGGATGGACTGGTCGAAGGAGTGCGGATGGAAGACGCCCCGGCCTTTGCATACGGCGTGCAGTGGCACCCGGAATGGCGGCACGCCGAGCATGCGCTGTATCAGCATTCGCTCGAGGCGTTCGCCGCCGCTTGTCGCGCGCATGCCGAGCATCGCCATCCCCTGTCATGCCGGGCTTGACCCGGTATCCATGGCTCACCGAGTGGAGAGGATTGCGTCCGCCACTTCCGCGAAGCCCGCCCCGCGTTCGCTGTTGGTGATGTAACGCGGCGGATGCGTCAAATCCGCTTCGAAACGGCGGATGTTGGCCACGCCGATGCTTTCCGGGAAGTGTTCGAACATCAGAACGTCGTTGGTCGAGTCGCCGACGTAGGCCCAGCGGCCGATCTCGGCATCGAGCACGCGGCCGAACAGTTCGCGCACGATCCAGCGGGCGCCCTCCAGCTTGTCGTGGTCGCCCAGCCAGCCGTTGATGTGGATCGAACTGACCGTGGCGTTCAGCCCCTCGTCCCGCATCAATTGCACGACCCGCGCAATGCAGGCAGGCGGGAGCGTGGTGAATTCGCTGTGGTCGATCGCAATGTCGGTCTCGCGGCCGGCGCTGTCCCGCGAGACAGTCGCACCCGGAATTTCGGCGACGATCCGCTGCGCGACCTGCTGCAGACGGAAGTGGTTGGCACGCCGCACAACCGCATCCTGTCGGTAGAGTTTGCGCAACCCTCCTGCCGAATCGGGGACAAGCGCCACCGCGCCGTTCTCGGCAACGATCGCATCGACCGGCCAGTCCCGCGCGAATGGCTCGCTCCAGCCGACCGGACGGCCCGTGATCGGGATCACCTGCAAACCGGCCCGGTGCAATGCGGCGATCGCGTCCAGTGCATCGCTGGTAGCCGCGCCTTCGCTGGTCAGCGTGTCGTCGATGTCGGTGAAAACGCCGACCAGTTGCCGTCTCGCGGCGGCCGGCCACAGCGAAAGCGCCAGCATGACGCGGCCCTGGTGCGGCGCCGCCATCAGGCCTGCAATGCCAGCCCCGCGTGCTCACGCAGCAGGTGGAAGTGGATTTTCGGGAAGCGCTCCTGCGCCAGCCGCACGTCGTACGGCGAGGTGCAAAGGAAGGCGAGCGCATTCGCGGCATCGCGCGCCATCCGCGCCGGGTAGGCGTCGGTGAACGCGCGCAATTCCGGCGGCGTATCGGCGGTGATCCAGCGTGCGCCGGTGTACTGGCAGCCCTCGAGCCGGATGTCGGCGTCGTATTCGGATTTCAACCGGTGCTGCACCACCTCGAACTGCAACTGGCCGACGGCGCCGAGCAGCATCGCGCCGCCCATTTCCGGACGGAACACCTGGATCGCGCCTTCTTCTCCCAGCTGTGCCAGCCCCTGCTGCAACTGCTTGGTGCGAAGCGGATTCTTCAGCAGCACGGTCATGAACAGTTCCGGCGCGAAGAAGGGCAGTCCGGTGAACTGCAGGTTGGCGCCGTCGGTGATGGTGTCGCCCAGCTGCACGCCGCCGTGCGTGGTAAAGCCGATGATGTCCCCGGCATACGCCTCGTTCACCGCTTCGCGCCGCTGCGAGAGAAAAGTGACGACCGACGTCGGCCTCAGTTCCTTGGCGGTGCGCTGCACCTTCAGCTTCATGCCCGGCGTGTACTTGCCGGAGGCCATGCGAACGAAGGCGATGCGGTCGCGGTGGTTGGCGTCCATGTTGGCCTGCACCTTGAACACGACGCCGGAAAATTCAGCGTCCTCCGGATGGATCTCCTTGACCACCGGCTCCTTGTTCACGACAAGCCGGCTCACGCGCGGCTGCGGCGAAGGCGCGAGGTCGACCAGGGCCTCCAGTACTTCCATCACGCCGAAGTTGTTGACACCGGAGCCGAAGAAAACGGGCGTCTGCTTGCCGGCCAGGAAGGCGTCCTTGTCCCAGGTGGGCGAGGCGCCGACGGCCAGCTCCATGCTCTGCTCCGCGATCTCGAACTCGTGCCCGAAGCGCTGCAGCAGGTTGTTCCGGTCGGACAGCGGCACATTCTCGAAGTCCTGCGGCAGCCGCTCCTGGCCGGATTCGAACACTGTCATTGCCTTGGTGCGCAGGTTCATGATGCCGCCGAAAGTCTTGCCCTGGCCGACCGGCCAGGTCATCGGAACGCAGGGCATGCCCAGTTCGCGCTCGATCTCGTCCATCAGTTCCAGCGGTTCGCGCACTTCCCGGTCCATCTTGTTGACGAAGGTGATGATCGGCGTGTCGCGCTGGCGGCAGACCTCGATCAGGCGCCTTGTCTGCGCCTCGACGCCGTTGGCCGCGTCGATCACCATCAGCGCCGAGTCGACCGCCGTCAGCACCCGGTAGGTGTCCTCCGAGAAATCCTTGTGGCCCGGCGTGTCGAGCAGGTTGATCACGTGGTCCCGGTACAGCATCTGCATGACCGACGACGCAACCGAGATGCCGCGCTGCTTTTCGATCTCCATCCAGTCGCTGGTGGCATGCCGCGAGGCTTTTCTTGCCTTGACCGAACCGGCGATCTGGATCGCGCCCGAAAACAGCAGCAGTTTTTCAGTCAGCGTGGTCTTGCCCGCGTCAGGGTGCGAAATGATCGCAAAGGTGCGGCGGCGCCGGGTTTCGGCGGCAAAAGGCGAGGCGGACAAGGGGAACTCCGGAACGTAACAGGCCAGGCGGCAGGTTGGGTTGCAAACCGTTGCAGCCAACCCCGTATTGTGCCGCGTGGGTGTAGCCTGCCAGCTGTATGGGTCAACCAGCCGCATCCGAACTGTTGCAGGTGGAGGGGCGCGAGATCGCCGTTTCCAGTCCGGGCAAATTGCTGTTTCCGCAAGCAGGATTGACCAAGCTCGATCTGGTGCGCTACTACCTGGCCGTCGCACCGGGCGCGTTGCGCGGCGCCGGCGGCCGGCCGAACGTGATGGTGCGCTACCCCAATGGGATTGCCGGCGAATTCTTTTTCCAGAAGCGGGCACCGGCCAACCGGCCCGACTGGCTGGACGTGGCGACGATCCGCTTTCCGTCCGGCAACATCGCCGAAGAAGTCGTGCCGCGCGAGGCCGCGGCGCTGGCCTGGATGGCGAATCTCGGCTGCATCGAACTGCATCCGCATCCGGTGCGGGCCGACGACCTGGACCATCCCGACGAACTGCGGGTCGATCTCGATCCGGTCCCCGGCGTGGAGTGGGCCCAGATCCGCGATGTTGCCGACGTCGCGCACGCGGTGCTCGAGGAATACGGCCTGACCGGCTGGCCCAAGACCTCGGGCTCGCGCGGCATTCACGTCATCGTGCGGATCGAGCGGCGCTGGAGTTTCGACCAGGTGCGGCGGGCGGCGTTGGCACTGGCGCGCGAAGTCGAGCGTCGGGCGCCGATGCTGGCGACCAGCAAGTGGTGGAAGGAAGAGCGGCACGGCGTGTTCGTCGACTACAACCAGAACGCGAAGGACCGCACCGTGGCGTCCGCCTATTCGGTGCGGCCCAAGCCGGACGCGCGGGTGTCGGCACCCGTGACGTGGGCCGAGCTGCGAAGCTGCGACCCGGCGGACTTCACCGTGTTGACGATGCCGGCGCGTTTCAAGGCGATCGGCGACCTGCACGAGGGCATCGACGGCGCTGCCGGCTCCCTCGACCAGTTGCTGGAGC
>JAYUHN010000483.1:0-3040 GCA_043766965.1 Ramlibacter sp.
CGCCGATCCAGAGCTGGATCACGCGGCCCAGGTCCGCCGGCGGCAAAAAATGCCCGGTGCTGGTCTGGATCCATGGCGGCCCGATCGGCATGAGCGGCGACGGCTGGCACTGGCGCTGGAATGCACTGCTGGCCGTGGCGCGAGGCTACATGGTGGTGCAACCGAACCCACGCGGCTCGACCGGCTTCGGCCAGGCTTTCGTGCAAGGCATCTGGGGCAATGTCTGGGGCGCTCAATGCTTTCGGGACCTGATGGCCGTCACCGATGCGTTGGAGCAGCGCAAGGACGTCGATGCTGGACGCATCATGGCCATGGGAGGCAGCTTCGGTGGCTACATGACCAACTGGATCGGCACGCAGACGCAACGCTTCCGCTGCCTGGTCACCCACGCCAGCATCGTGACGATGGCCAACTTCACCGGCACCACCGACCACCCCGCCTGGTGGTACCTCGAGATGGGCGGCGAGAACCCCTACGCGGACCCGGACGGCTACGACCGCTTCGCTCCCATCCGCCACATTCGTCAATGGAAGACCCCGACGCTGATCGTGCATGGCGAGCTCGACTACCGCTGCCCGATCGGCGAAGGCCTGAACCTGTTCGAAGCCCTGCAGTACCACGGCGTCGACAGCGAGCTGCTGGTCTTCCCGGACGAGAACCACTGGATCATGAAGCCGCGCAACATCGTCGCCTGGTATCAGAACGTGCTGAGTTTTTTGGCCAAGCACATGCACGGACCAGCGGCTGCATCCTGACTAGGCCGCCGCGCCTTGAAGGCCCTGGACGAACAGCCCGGAAGATGACACCCATCCCAGCAGGACCTTGATCGCGAGCAGCGAGGCTTCGTGGTTGCTTCGCTCCAGTGCCTGCCCGATGGGTTCCGCGCTGCAGTCGGACAGCAACAGGCAGGAGTAGTCCCTGAACATCGCATCGCGGATGGTCGACTCGACACAGATGCTGGTCGTGCATCCGACCACAACCAGCTGCCGCACTCCCCTCGCTCGAAGCAGGCTGTCCAGCTGCGTTTCGAAAAAACCGCTGAATCGATGTTTGTAGATGACCAGATCGTCCGGCCGTGGGGCGAGCGCCGGCAGGATATCGGTGTTCCAGCAGTCACGAATCAGGATCCGGCTCGGCGTTCCGTCCGGAGCGCGGACTTCCTGCCCGACCTTCAACAACAGGTGCCGCGCATGGTTCGGGCTGTCGACCGGGCCGGCGTCCGACAGATCTTCCCGGAACGCCATCTTCAGGTAGACGATTGCCATGCCGGCTTCGCGCGCCGCCGCCAGCACCTTCGCCGTCGGCGCGACGGCCTTCTGGATCATGGAAATATCGATGCCGGCGCGGTCGAACATGCCTCCCTGGGCGCCGAAGTCGTTTTGCATGTCGACCACCAGCACCGCCGCCTTTGCGACGTCCAGCATGAACGGGCCGGGTTCCGCTTCGATCGTCCTGGCGACGACGCCGGAGCGATCCGGCATCAAGGTTGAAGGCATGGCAATCTCCTGTGGCGGCCGGGGCAAGTTGTTCAAGCCCGATTGTTCAGATACGCGCGAATCTTATCGGGGTCGTCCCCGACCTCCGACATGATCCGCCTCAGCTCGGCCGGGCTCACTCCGAGACGGTTCGACCACTCGCGCAATTGCCCGGGTCGGCGCGGATGCGCTCCGGATCGAATTCGTTTGGGGGTGGCAGATCGGACATGGTTGTCTCCAGGGACAACATGGTCCCGGAACCAGCGCCCCCTGCACGGGGGTTTTCCCCAAGCATGGGGATGCGAAAACGCCGCTGAATGCGACTAGATTCGAGACCTGCCAGCGGAGTGGCGGTCGGACCTGCGCCGGGCTCGGCCCCCTTTCAATTCAAGGAGATTCGAATGATGAACAGCTTGCGCTATCTGACGACGGTGCTCGGTTGCGCGTTGGCGACAGCGCCGGCGCTGGCCGCCGACCCGATCCTGATCGGTGTCAGCCTGACGCAGTCGCCACCCGGCTCGGTGGTGCAGGGCACCCAGGTCAAGGACGGCATGGAGATCGTCAAGGACCTCGTCAATGCCAGGGGCGGCGTGCTTGGACGCCCGATCAAGCTGCTGTACGAAGACAACCAGGGCATCCCCGAGAAAGGCCGCGCGGCGACCGAAAAGCTGATCTCCAGCGACAAGGTGGTCGCGCTGGCCGGCGGTCACCAGAGCTCGGTCTGCCTGGCCGAGATCGAAGTGGCGCACCGCTACAAGGTGCCGTACGTCAACACCAACTGCTGGTCGGACGAAGTGCGCAAGCGTGGCTATCCGGAGGTGTTCAACACATCGCCGTACAACACGCTGGTGTCCTCCACGATGGTGACCACGCTGATCGCGATGAACGCCAAGCGCGTTGTCGCCTTCGCCGAGAACACCGACTACGGTATCGGCCAGGCCAAGCTGACCGGCGAGCTGCTCAAGGCGCAGGCGCCGCAGATCGACTACAAGTACGAGACGCTGGACCGCACCAGCAAGGATTTCACCGCGGCGGTGCTGCCGCTGCGGGCCAATCCGCCGGACGTGATCGTGCTGTCGATGCTGCCGCCGGCCGCCTACCTGGCGATGAACCAGATCTACGAGCAGGGCGTGGCCCCGAGTCCCAAGACCATCCTGTACGACGGCAGCGGCCTGGCCGACTACCCGGACTTCTGGCAGAACGTGAAGGAGGGCGGCAAGTACATGCTGTCGTTCGCGCTCTACCACCCGCAGATGAAGCAGACCAAGATGGCCACGGACATCGCCGCCGAATACAAGAAGCGCACCGGCGGTGACGTGAACCGTCTGGTGCTGCAGGCCGCCGACTCGTTGCAACTGGTCATCCAGGGCATCGAGACCGCCAAAAGCACCGACTCGGACAAGCTGATCAAGGCGATGCAGACCATGAAATTCGAGAGCATCCGCGGCGTCTCGGACTTTTCCACCAAGCCCGGCTTCGGTTACCAGCAGTGGCTCGAAATCCCCTTTGTCAACTACGAGATGACGGCCGAGAAGCAACCCGTCGGCCAGACCGTGATGATCCAG
>JAYUHN010000484.1:0-3024 GCA_043766965.1 Ramlibacter sp.
ACAAAGACGTGTGGACGCTGATTCTCGAAAAGATGCCCGTTTCGATCAGTCTCGGGCTGTGGACCTTCTTCATCAGCTACGGCGTCGCCGTGCCATTGGGCGTGGCGAAGGCGGTGCGCGCCGGCTCCCGCTTCGACTTCGTCACGACGCTGCTGGTGCTGTTCGGCTACGCGATTCCTGGGTTCGTGTTGGGCGTGGCGCTGCTGGTGATCTTCGGCGGCCAGCTCCAGTGGTTTCCGCTGCGCGGGCTGACTTCGGCCAACTGGGACGAGCTGAGCTGGGGTGCGCGCATCACGGACTACCTTTGGCACATCACCCTGCCGGTCATCGCCATGGTGCTGGGCAGCTTCGCGGTCACGGCAATGCTGACGAAGAACGCGTTCCTGGAAGAAATACGCAAGCAATATGTGTTGACCGCGCGGGCCAAGGGCCTGGGCGAGCGGCAGGTGCTATGGAAGCACATTTTCCGCAACGCGCTGATCCCGATCATCACCGGTTTTCCCTCTGCGTTCGTCGGTGCATTCTTCACCGGTTCGCTGCTGATCGAAACCCTTTTTTCGCTGGACGGCCTGGGGTTGCTCAGTTACGAAAGCGTGATCCGGCGCGACTACCCCGTTGTGCTGGGAACCCTCTACTTCTTCACCCTGATCGGCCTGGTGACCAAGCTGATCAGCGACCTCTGTTATGTGTGGGTGGATCCGCGTGTCAAATTCGATTGAATTGGAAGCGCCGCTGGCTGCGCCGCATCAACCGGGCGCGGCGGCCGCGCTGCCGCTGCAGGGCAAGCCGGGCCTGTCGCCAGGCCGGCGTGCATGGCTGCGCTTCAAGCGCAATCGGCTGGGCTACTGGAGCCTGCTCGTGTTCGGCGTCGTGGTGGCGCTGTGCCTGGTCGCCGAAGTGCTGTCGAACGACCGGCCGCTGGTGGTGCATTACCAGGGGCAGACCTATTTCCCGTTCCTGCGCAGTTATCCCGAGACCACTTTCGGCGGCGATTTTGCGACGCCCGCCGACTATCTCGATCCCTACATCAAGGACCGCATCACGAGCCAGGGGAACTGGGCTGTCTATGCGCCCAATCCCTATGGCGCGGGGGCCCTGAATTATTTCGCCACCGCGCCCAGCCCGGCCGCACCTTCGAGCGAGAACTATCTGGGCACCGACGAACGCGGGCGCGACCTGCTGGCCCAGCTGCTCTACGGCTTTCGCGTCAGCGTGCTGTTTGCGCTGGCCCTCACGGCGGTCGGCACTGCAATGGGCATCGCGGCCGGGGCGGTCCAGGGGTACTTCGCCGGCAAGGTCGACCTGGCGTTCCAGCGGTTCATCGAAATCTGGGGCGCGATGCCGGAGCTGTACCTGCTGATCATCTTCAGCGCGATCTTCGCGCCCAGCATCGCGTTGCTGCTGGTGCTGCTGAGCGCGTTCGGCTGGATGTCGCTGGCCGACTATGTCCGGGCCGAGTTCCTTCGCAACCGGCAGATGGACTACGTTCGCGCGGCCCGCGCGCTGGGCGTCGGCAACGGCCGCATCATGTGGCGCCACATCCTGCCGAACAGCATGACGCCGGTCGTCACCTTCCTGCCGTTCCGCATGAGTGCGGCGATCCTGGCCCTGACCTCGCTGGATTTCCTCGGCCTGGGGGTCCCGCCCGGAACACCGTCGCTGGGCGAACTGCTGTCGCAGGGCAAGGGAAACATCGACGCCTGGTGGATTTCACTCAGCACCTTCGCCGTGCTGGTCGTCACCCTGCTGCTCCTGACATTCATGGGCGATGCCCTGCGCGACGCGCTGGATCCGCGGAAGGCGGATGTATGAAGGCGGCAGAAACATCCGTGCGCGAAGGACGCGAAGGATTCGCGAAGGACGCGAAAGGAGCCAATAAGCTGGATCATTTCAAAATTGCGTTGCCATCGGTTTTTGCCCTTTTCGCGTCTTTCGCGAGCTCTTCGCGCCCTTCGCGTACGGCTGTCAGCTTTCACGTATGACCTCCAGCCTGCTCGAGGTGAAAAACCTGAAAGTTTCCTTCGCAGGCAAGGAGGTCGTCCATGGCGTGGACTTCTCGATCGCGGCGGGCGAGAAGCTGGCCCTCGTCGGAGAGTCGGGCTCTGGCAAGACAGTGACGGCGCTGGCGCTGCTGCGCCTGGTGCAGAACGCCGACGTGTCCGGCTCCGCGCTGCTGGCGGGGGTCGAAGGCAGTACGGGACCGGTCGACCTGCTCCACGCTCCGGAACGGCAGCTGCTCGGGATCCGCGGCCGCGAGATCGCGATGATCTTCCAGGAACCGATGACAGCGCTCAATCCGCTGTTCACCATTGGCGAGCAGATCGCCGAAGTGCTGCAGCTGAAACAGGGTCTCACGGCGCGCCAGGCCTGGGACGCCGCAGTCGAGGCACTGGCTGCCACCGGCATTCCAGAGCCGGCCCGGCGGGCCCGCTCCTACGCCCACCAGCTCTCTGGCGGGCAGCGGCAGCGCGCGATGATCGCGATGGCGCTGGCTTGCCGACCGAAGCTGCTGCTGGCCGACGAGCCGACCACCGCGCTCGATGTGACATTGCGTGCGCAGATCCTGGAGCTGCTCTCGGACCTGCAGCGGCAGACCGGCATGGCGCTGCTGATGATCACGCACGATTTGAACCTGGTGCGCCAGTTCGCCGACCGCGTCGCGGTGATGGAAAGCGGGCACCTGGTGGAGGAAGGCGTGGTGAGCGCCGTGTTCAGCGATCCACGCCATGCCTACACGCGCAAGCTGATCGACAGCCGGCCGGTGCGGGACGTCGAGGAGGACGCCGGGCAGGAGCAGGCCCCCGTGATGCAGGCCACGGCGCTACGGGTCGGTTATGCCGTGCCGATCGCCGGCGTGCGCGGCTGGTTCCGCAAGGGCAAGTTCGTCGCCGTGCAGGGGGCCGATTTCGCGATCGCCCCGGGTCGCACGCTGGGGGTCGTCGGCGAATCGGGGTCGGGCAAATCCACGCTGGCACTGGCGGCTCTTGGCCTGATTCCGCACGCCGGCACGCTGGAGGTGGTCAC
>JAYUHN010000485.1:0-8011 GCA_043766965.1 Ramlibacter sp.
TGTTCGGTGCGTGCCTGCACCGGGCGGGCGAAATCGATTGCGCCGGCAACCGTGCAGGCCCGGACGCAGGCGCGGTGTCCGGAGCAGGTTTCGAGCTTCACCTGGTAGTCCAGGCCGATCGCATCTTCGGGGCAGGCGGTCACGCAGGCATTGCAGCGCGTGCACAAGTCCAGGTCGATCGGATTGCCCTGGGAGAATTCCAGCGTGAAGGCGCCCAGCCAACCCTCGAGGCGGTCGATCTTGCCGGCCAAAACCGGCCAGCGCCTTTCCTGGGCCCCGGAGCCGCCCTCCGAGAACAGGGTGACGTCGAGCACATCCGCGACCATCGCCGCTGCCCGCTCCGCCTGTTCCAGGGCGCCGATCACCAGCAGGCGACCGCTGCTCTTGTAGGTCACGGTCGCGACCGGCTCCGGCTCCGGCAGGTGGGCCGCAGCCAGCAGCGCGGCGATCTTCGGCATCGCCTGTGCCGCATCGCGGCCCCAGCCGCCGGTTTCCCGGATGTTGACGAACCGAATCGGCGAAACCGTTGCCCCAGTCTCCTGCGCCAGTTCGAGGAACAGCCTTCTTTCCTGGGTGCAGGCGACGACGACTTCCGCGCCGCTGCGGATCGCCTGCTGGAAGGCGCCGGCCTCACGCCGGCACAGGGTGGAGTGAAGCGTCAGGTCCTCATGCAGCGCCGCGCCCAGGATCTTTTCCTGCAGGGGCATCGTCTTGTTGCAATCGCAAATCAGGGTCGTCATCGGGTAAGGCGGAGGGTACTGCGGGCGCCGCCGCCGACTGTGCCACGGTTTGGATCGTGGGGTTATCGGCAGCTTCCCGCAGCCGCCGCGCCTCCTCCGCAGCCTGCTCGGCCTGCTCGGCCTCCAGCTTGTCCTGCGCATCGAACAGGCCCAGGAATTTGGCGCTGGCCAGTTTGCGCAGCATCTCCATGGGGATCGGATCGGGCTGGGAGTAGTCGTCGATGTAAGTGTCGAGCCGGTCCATCACGTTGAAGTGCGGATCGGTGAACAGCTTCTTCATGGCGGCGTTCCGCACCTCGGGCGCAACACCACGCGCGGCAAAGGGACGGAAGTCGGACTCGGCCGTCAGGGCCTGGGCGTCCTCGAGCGTCAGGGGGGGCGCCTCGGGGTCGGTTGGCGAAGCAGCGTGCCTTGCCGGGGCCTGGATCCCGGCCTGCGCCGGGATGACAGCCTGCGCCGGGATGACAGCCTGCGGGGGAATGAGAACCTGCGGGCCGGCTGTTCCTGCAGGCAGCGCCTGCGTCAGATGCGGCTCGGGCAGCGACCGTTCCGGCGGCGCCGGCCCGCCGTCCCTCGCGTCGAGCTTGCGCTTCGACCAGCGGCCCAGGAAGCCGTCAGCCACCGCCGTCGCCTCCGCCGAACTTTTTCAGCGTGCTGACGGTCGCCGGACTGCCGAACCGGTCCTGCAGCGATTTGAAGCTCTCGGGCCGTTTGCGACGCTTGGGCTCCGGGACGTGGTGTTCGTCGACGAATGCCTGCAGCCACTGCACCACCTCGGGCGGGGCCGGCACCTGTTCGACGGTCTCCTGCGCGTCCAGCCAGCGGCCGGCGTCGTGGTAACTGAGGGACACCATGGCGGGCCGCGCCAGTGGCTCGGGCGACAGCGACGGCTCGTCCTCCATCCGCCACAGCACGAACCAGCCGGGAGCCTGCGTGCTCGCGTTCAGGTAATAGCCTTCGGCATCGTCGCGAAACAGTTCGACCAGGAAGCCAGGATGCAGCCAGAGTTCCTCGTCCCCGGTCTTGTGCAGCAGCCGCGGCGCGGTCCCGAAGCCCGGTTCTTGCGCCACCACCTGGGAGAGCTCCCACCGCCAGGGCTGCCAGCGGTTGTCGATGCGCTGGCGACGCATGACGACGGCGACTTCGATGGAGGGACGCACATTCATGACGAAAATCGTAACAGCCCGACCGCGTTCGCCGGTTCTGGGACAGGCCTTGGGTGAAGTGGGGTCATGAAGTTGCGACTTGCTTTATGCCCCTGCGACGAGGTAACGCCGAGCCAGTGTCCTGTTCCGCAAAAAGAAAAAACCGATGGGCGGAATAAAAGGCGAGCCGGCTGCGTCTACGTCAGTGTCAGGCAGAACTCGCTGCCTGGTCCGATTTCAAAATCCACCGCCCACAAGGAGCCTTTCATGATCAAGACTTTCTCCCTCGCCGCCTGCGCCACCACCCTGTTGTTTGCCGCGGGCGGCGCCCTGGCCGCCCCAGCCGACGACGCCAGGACGCACTTCCAGGCCATCGGTTCGGGCGACCTGGCGGTGGTGATGCGCGGCTACGCCGACACTGCTCAGTTCAACTGGGTGGGCGGTCCGCTGGATGGCACCTACGGCTCGCCCGAAGCCATTCGCGGCGTCTGGGACAAATTCACCAAGTCGGCGGGTCCGCTGAAGGTCAGTGTCCACAAGCTCGAGGAGTCGGCGAACCCGAAGGGCTCGACGGTCTTGGCCAACGTGCAATTCGAAGGCAAGGCGCCGATCAAGGTGCGTTACGTCCTGACCTTCCGCGAAGGCAAGATCGTCAGCGAAACCTGGCAGATCGACCCTAAGCTGGCGGTCGCTGCCGCTGACTGAACGCTGCCACGTCGCCCATTGGAAACACCATGACAACTACCCGACTCCTGACCGGCCTGTTGCTGGCCGCCACGTGTGGCCTGGCCGCCGCCGATGCCTCGGTCAAGCCTGGCGACGGCGCCATGGTCGCCGCCAACGGCATGACCGTCTACACCTTCGACGCCGACCCTGCCAATGCGGGCAAGAGCGTTTGCAACGGACCCTGCGCGGCGCTGTGGCCGCCGCTGATGGTGTCGGCCGGCGAGCAGACTTCGGGCGCCTATAGCGTGGTGGTGCGCGAAGACGGCGTGCGCCAGCTGGCCTACAAGGGCAAGCCTCTGTACTTCTACCAGGCCGACCAGAAGGCGGGCGACCGCAGCGGCGACAACTTCAAGGATGTCTGGCACGTGGTCAAGGAGTGAGCGCCGGACCGAAACGTTCCCACGCCACACTGCGCCGATGCCAGCCGACGAAAATCTGCTCCTGCCCTGGGTGCCGCGCCTGCGCCGCTACGCGCGGGCACTGGCGGGCAACCGCGACGACGCCGACGACCTCGTGCAGGACACGCTGGAACGCGCATGGACCAAGTCGGCCCTGTGGCGCGGCGTCACGGACATGCGGGCCTGGTTGTTCGGCATGATGCACAACCTGCACGTGGACGGCGTGCGCCGTCCCAGGCTGCACACGGTGGCGCAGGACGAAGACACGCCGGAAACCCCGGCCGCGCCGACGCAGGGCGACCGGCTGGCGGTGCTGGACCTGCAGGCGTCACTGGAGCAGTTGCCGGTCGAGCAGCGTGAAATCCTGCTGCTGGTCGCCCTGGAGGACATGAGCTATGCCGAGGTGGCGCAGACGCTGGGCGTGCCCATCGGCACTGTGATGTCACGCTTGTCGCGCGGCCGTGAGCGGCTGCGCTCCCTGATGGACGGGCGTCCAGATCCGGTACGCCTGAAAGTCATCAAATGATCTGCCTGCCATGACCCCGATTCCACCTTCCAACCCCCTGGTGAGCGAAGCCGACCTGCACGCGCTGGTCGACGGCCAGCTCACGCCCGAGCGCCAGCGCGAAGTGCAGGAGTACCTGTCGCAGCGCCCGGAAGAATCCGAGCGCGTCGAGATCTACCGGACGCAGAAGCGCGAGTTGCGTGCGCTGTTCGACCCCGTGCTGGGCGAAGCCTTGCCGGCACGCCTGCAACGCTATGCGTGTCCACAGACGCCGTGGTACCTGCAACGGTTGGCCGCGGGCATCGCCATCGCGGTGATCAGCGGCGCCACTGGCTGGGGGCTGCGAGGTGGCACCATGCCGGCGGGAGGTTCGCTGGCGCAGCGCGAACCTCCCGCGATCACGCTGGCCTCGGCCAGCGGTTTTGCCCAGCGCGCTGCCGTGGCCCACGCGGTCTTCAGCCCCGACGCCCGCCGGGCGGTGGAAGTCAGCGCCGAGCACGAGGACCAGCTGGTTGCCTGGCTATCCAAGCGCATGGGCACGTCGATGAAGCCGCCGCACCTGCAGGCGGTGGGCTATACGCTGGATGGCGGACGCCTGCTGCCGGGCGGCCAGGGACCTGTGGCGCAGTTCATGTACCACGACGCGACAGGCGCCAAGCTCACGCTGTACGTCTCCCGCGAAATTGGCGGCACCGACCCGGCTTCCAAGGGCGCCAGCAATCAGGACACCGCCTTCCGCTTCGCGCGGGAGGGCAGCGTCAATGTCTTCTACTGGGTCGAAGGCGCCTTCGGCTACGCGATCTCGGCCGACGCCGAGAAGGCTGAGCTTGCCCGGGTTTCGGGCGAGGTCTATCAGCAGCTGGCGCGTTCCCGCTGAGTGGGCCGCCGCCGGTTGCCCGTCGCCGCGGCCATCGGGTCGTTCGGCTAAAAAAAAAACTTGGACGGAATAAATCGCAACGTAACCCCGTCTACCTCGGTGCAGGCGCATTGCGCCGCCTGCAACCCAAGTCCAATCCTCTTTTGAACAGGAACCCTCATGAATACCTTGTTGAACACCCTTCGCTCCGCCACGGCCGCCGCCCTGGCTGCCGTCTGCCTTGTGCCCCTGGCGAGTCAGGCCCAGGATGCCGAGATCAGGATGTTTGCGCCAGTGAACGGCCAACGGGTCGGCCTGGGCGGCTTCGGCTGGTTTGTTGACCTCTCCATCGATTTCGACGTGCCGCTGGAGCGAACCGGCTTTATCGGCTTTCAGCTGACCGGGCCGGGCGTGCACAACAATGTTCCGCCCATGCCGGGGACGTTTTCCCCGGGGCGTGACGACCGGATGCCTAGCCTGATCGTTCTGGTGTCCACCAACACCCGCGGCGCGCTGTCGTGCCAGAACGTCGCGAATCTTTTCAACCTCACCGGCGTGACCCATGTGGAAGCTGCGAAAAGCCAGCTTTGGGATACCTGGATCGTGGGTGCCCCCATTTTCGGGGTCAACACGGAAAGCAAGATCTACGTCGCCATTGCCGCGGACAAGAACGGCGATGGCGTCTTTAATGACGCGCCCGACGTGGTGCCCGATGCCGATGGCAACGGCATTTGCGACGAGAATGACCTGAAGGCTTTCGGACTGGCCTCTAACATCCGCCAAGCCAGCTTCTTCATCAATCCATGAGCCTGCTTGCCGGCTCGCCACGACCATGCTCGGCGACCGGCAACTGCTCACCTGGGTGCCGCGCCTGCGGCGCACTTGAGCTGGGCTCACCCCGCGCCATCTTGTCTCAAAAAACAACATTGGCAATACGCTCCCCAGGGAATCAAACTCCGCTGCGGCGCCTCCTATGCCTGCATGCCACCCGCACCACTTACCCAGAGCTTTACCAATGAATGAAAAACTGAACGACGCGCGCCGCGATTTCCTGAAAGCCGCCGCTGCGCTGCCGGCCGCCGCAGCGGCACCGTGGGCTTTTGCCCAGGCTTCCGCCACCACGCAGGGTCCGACCACGGCTGCATCGTCCGCCGACATTGCTCCGGTGGACCGGGTCTTCCTCACCAACGAAGACTCCAACACGGTCAGCGTGATCAACCCGGCGAGCAACACGGTCGACACCACGATCAACCTGACGAGCTTCGATGAGGACAGCCGCCCGCCGTTCCGCTACGTCACCGGCGGCGTGATGCCAGCCCACGCCGCGATGATTCACAAGCCGCTCTACCACGGGTGCATCGACGCCCACGGCGCGGTGCCCAATCCCGACGGCACGCTGCTGGCCACTTCCGGCCGCGGCAGCAGCAACATCTACCTCATCGATGCAATAAACCGCAAGGTGGTCGGCAACCTGCCCAATCCGCAGGCCGGGCCCACCACCAATCCGGAGCGGCTGTCCAGCGGTATCCTGCTGGGCCGCGAACCGCACGAGCCGACCTTCACCCGCAATGGCCGCGAGCTTTGGGTCACGATCCGCGGCGAAGACCGGATCGCCATCCTCGACGTGGAACTTGCGAAGAAGCAGATGACGGGCGTTCCTTCCAACGCTGTCCGCGCCTTCCTGCCAACGCTGAACGGGCCGGCCCAGGTCTGGTTCTCCAGGGACGGTGCGCTGGCCTTCGTCATCAGCCAGAAAGTGGCGATGCTGGAGATCTTCAAGGTCAATCCCGACGCCCAGGGGTATTCGCACCCGGAACGGCTGCGCCTGGTCGACATCAGCATGCAGGACAAGCCCGCCTTCACGCCGTTCCAGAAACTCTCGCCGGACGGCAGCCAGATGTGGCTGTCGCACAAGCTGGCTGACGCCGTGTCGATCGTGTCGGTGCGCGACCCGGGCCAGGTGCTGGCGACGATTCCGCTGGGCGAGATGGCGCGGCCCAACCACCTGGAGTTCGTCGACAACGCCCGCGGCCAGGTCACGTACATGAGTCTCGCGCGGGTCGACGACGGGGGCCCGAACGGCGCGGCATCGAGCCGGCTGGCGATCATCGACCGCTCGGTGCCCCCGGCCCAGCAGAAGGTGGTCGGCATGGTCTACACCGGCGGCCGCGAGTCGCATGGCATCTGGACCAATCCAGCCAACAACCTGCTGTACGTGGCGCATGAACAGGACGAGCTGCCCGGCACGCCGAACGCCGGCCAGACCGTCTGCTCCGCTTTCGATGTGTCCAATCCACTCCAGCCGAAGCTGATCACCCAGATCCCGCTGGGCGCGCTCAAGCTGCCTTCGGGCGAGCTGCGCAACAAGAAGAGCATCAACCTTGTTTACGTGCGGCCCGGCACCAAGGGGCAGACCGCATGACCGACCACTCCGCGCACCATGCGGCCGGCGCCAAGGCGGCTGCGGGAGTAGTGCCACGCAACAAATTCGAAGCCGACATGGACGTCGGCATGGCCCGCATGATGCAGGACATGCACAGCCCGGGCTACACCGGCAACGCGGACCGCGACTTCCTGGCCATGATGATTCCGCACCACGAGGGCGCGGTCGACATGGCGCGGCTGGTCCTGATCCACGGGCGCGATCCGCTGGTGCGTCAGCTGGCCGAAGAAATCATCGCCAGCCAGACGGTGGAAATCGCAGGCATGCGGGCCCGCATGGCGGTGCTGCAGAAGGGCCCGAACCCCGAACCGGGGGGCTATCCGGCACTCGGATCCGTGCGCGGTGGCTGAACGCCGGCAGCTCATCTTTTGTCACCATGGTCCAGACCGCCGAATCCCGCTACAACCAATGGGTGCGCGACCACTATCACTTCCTGTTGCGAAGCGCCTGGGCCATGACGGGATCGCGGGCGGTGGCCGAGGACGTGGTCCAGGACTGCTTCACCAGCGCCTGGAAACACCGCGGCCAGTTGCGGAAGGCGGAACTGGCACGGGCATGGCTGTTCCAGATCATGCGACCCAGCGCGCTGCGGCACATGGCGCCGGGTCCGCTCTCAATGGACGAGGACGAAGAAGCTTTCAACGTGGCGGCGCCTGCGTCCGGCGCGGACGACCGGCTCGATGTGGTGAAAGCATTGACGCGGATCGCGCCGATCCACCGCGAGGTGCTAGTGCTCTTTTACTTCGACGACATGCCCACGGCCCGGATGGCCGACGCGCTGGAAGTGGCGCCCGGCACCTTGCTGTCCAGGCTGGCCCACGCGCGCGACTCCCTGAGAGCCGCACTGGCGTCCCCGGCCTTGCCCCATATCACGCGACGGCCCGGGTCGGGCAAGGTCATCGCCCTGCGCAAGAGCTGAGATGAAAAGGCAGCCGAATTCACCATGAGACCCGACGACAGCGACTTCGACTTGCGCGCCCGTGCCGAACTGGCCCTCGCGTATCCGGCGGGCCAGCCTCCCGACACCCTGTTTCGCGGGGCGCCGCTGCTGCGACAGCGGGGCGTCCAGGGATTCATCGCCGCAATGCTGCTGCTTGGAACCGGCGGCGCCGTGCTCGCCATGCGCCCGCCTGAACTGGTGCGCGGCGCAATCGACCACGAATCGCACGAGTGCATGTTGCGCGGCAGCTTCATCAAC
>JAYUHN010000486.1:0-3003 GCA_043766965.1 Ramlibacter sp.
CTGGTCGTGGTCAGGGCAGGCGTCGGGTCGCCAGTAGTTTTCGTACAGGTACACGAGCACATCGAACATGAATTCACTATACCGCAGGCAGCCGCGCACACCGGCGTTCAGATCGCCGGTTGCGCGCCGGCACGGAACCGGCACGCGCCGCAATCAGCCCCGCCCGACGCGCTGAAAACGCTGGCCAGGCAGCCGCGCCACATGACCTTCCAGCTCGAGGTCGAGCAGGCGCACATTCAGTTCTGCAACGGGCTGGCCGGTGCGCGCGGCCAGCGCATCCAGCGTGACCGGATCGAAGCCCAGTGCGGTCAGCAAAGGGTCACCGGCTTGCGCGGCCGGCGCGGCCTGGACTTTGGTGGCGCAGGCGGCGCCGGCGACGCCAGCGACGCCCGGCAGGCGCAGCTCTTCGAGAATGTCCAGCGCCGTCTCGACCAGCTTGGCGCCCTGCTTGATGAGCGCATGGCAGCCTTGTGACTGCGGCGAATGGATCGAGCCCGGAATGGCAAACACATCCCGACCGGCTTCACTGGCCAGGCGGGCAGTGATCAGTGAACCCGACCGCAGCGCGGCTTCAACGACCAGCGTGCCGCGCGTCAGCCCCGCGATGATGCGATTCCGGGGCGGGAAGTGCAGCGGCAGCGGCGGCGTGCCGAGCGGGTATTCGCTGATGATCAGGCCGGTGCTGGCGATGCGGTGCGCCAGCTTCAGGTTGCGGCTTGGATAGACCCGGTCCAGGCCGGTGCCGACGACTGCGACCGTGCTGGCCGGGCCTTCCAGCGCACCCTCATGGGCGGCGGTGTCGATGCCCAGCGCGAGACCGGAGACGACCGTCAGTCCCGCACCGGCGAGCTGTGACGCGAACGCCTTCGCATTCTCGACGCCTTGCGGGGTCGGGTTGCGGCTGCCGACCACCGCGATGCCCTCGGCCTGCAGCAGCTCGAAGCGACCGTGGGCGTAGAACAGCAGCGGTGGGTCGGCGGCCTCCAACAGCAGCCGGGGGTAGCGCGGGTCGCCAAGAGGAATCACCGCACGCGGCGCGCCCGATTCGTCGCCCAGCCAGTCGCAGGTGGCGGCGAGCAGCGCCCCGAGTGAATCGGGCGCCGACGCCAGCGCATTGGCCTGCGCAGCCGCAACAACCTGACCGCGAGCGCTGCTGGACGCGGAAATCACCGCCTGCGCAGAGCCGAAGGCCGCGAGCAGCCGGCGGGCCGATTCGCGCCCGACCCTCGGCGTTTCCAGCAGACGCAGCCAGGCCCCGAGTTCCTCGCGGTCCATGGCGCTGGCGCGGCGGGCCGACGCGCGCGCTCAGGGCTGCGTGAAGTGGTCGCGCGGCCGCACCGGGGTCTGCGCCGACAGGATCAGCGCATAAGACATGCGGTCGAAGACCCGGAACACGAACAGCGTGCCGTTGCGTTCGTCCGGGAGCTTGATGGCGGGGCGCGTGGGGTCGGTCCGGTCGACGCTGCGTTCACCGTCGCGCAACAGGGCCAGCACATGGCCGCGCTCCATGCCATCGACACTGCCGCGGTTCAGCGCCACGATCTGGTTCTGGCCTGCGGTCAGCGCGTCGCCGTAGAGCGAGGCGATTTGACCGGACAGGGCTGCCTGCGGGGCATGCGGCGCGTAGTTGGTGAACTCGCGCACCGGGACCACCGCCAGCCGATCGCCAACGCCGGCTTCCTGGCGCGCGCTGGTGACGACAAAGGTGGCGGGCACGATCTCCGACTTCCCGGCCGCATCGATGCGGGTGCCGCCCTGGCGCGTGTACTCGGCGGCACCGACGAAGCGGGCTTCGTAGCCGAGCACTTCGCCCGTGGCCGGGTCACGCAGCGGCGTGGCTTCGCGGAAGATGCGGTAGTCGCGCGCGGCGCCAAGATCGCCCCGCACGTAGGCAGTGTCACCGCGCGCCAGAATCACCCGGCCTTCCTGGGTGGCGACGATGCGCGGTGCGGTTTCAAGCTCGTTGCCCTGGAAAATGATCGCTTCATTCAGAAAGGGTTCGATCAGGTGGAAGGGAATCGAAGGCAGGGCGCCGTCGCCCAGTTCGGTGCTGCGCACACGCGGCGACAGCTTGGCGTTGCCACCGTCGCCGACCCGCTGACCGAGGCGCAGGC
Organism: Ramlibacter sp.; assembly: GCA_043766965.1. Taxonomy (GTDB): domain Bacteria; phylum Pseudomonadota; class Gammaproteobacteria; order Burkholderiales; family Burkholderiaceae_C; genus Ramlibacter. The sequence goes on from JAYUHN010000486.1 coordinate 2,115, forward strand.
GCGCCCGGCCGCCGGTCTTGTCGAGGTACAGCACCTGGCCCGGGTAGATCAGGTGCGGGTTGCGGATCTGGTCGAGGTTCATGCCCCACAGTTCGGGCCAGCGCCACGGGCTTTTCAGAAACAGCTTGGAGATGTCCCAGAGGGTGTCGCGCGGTTTGACGGTGTGGGAGTCCGGCGCATTCGGTGCCAGCTCCGAAATCGGGATGCCGTTTTGCGCGACCGTCTGCGCGGTGCCGCGCTGCTGCGCCGAGATGGGCAGATCGGCAGCCAATGCGGTGCTGGAAAAGCAAGCCGCCAGCAGTGCTGCACCCACGGCCGCCATGCCGATGGCCGGGCGAATTCGAAAGGCACAGCGGATGCGACGGGTCATGGGAAGATCTTTCGGAGGAGGCGCGCTTGGCAAGCTCGCGCAACGGGTTATCGGGTCGGCGCAGACCGCCATCCGGCGGTTCAGCGAAAATCTTCAATCGTTTTCACAGATTCTGCCCCTAAACCCTTGATATCGCAACGAAAGTGACCGCTTGCGGCCGCTGGTATGAGGCCTCCTTCACGCCCCCGCGTTGCGCGAGTTCCACAGCGTTGGCGGGCATGATCGGGAGCCTGCCCGCAGGCTGCCCGCCGGCACCGAACCCACCCTTCAATCCATGGCCAAGCTGACCATCCTTCGTTACCCCGACCCGCGCCTGCACACCGTGGCCAAACCGGTTGCGCAGGTCGATGCGCGCATTCGCCAACTCGTCGACGACATGCTCGAAAGCATGTATGACGCCGACGGCGTCGGCCTGGCCGCCACCCAGGTCGATGTGCATGAGCGCGTGATCGTGATCGACACCTCCGAGATGCGCGACCAGCCGCGCGTGCTCATCAACCCCATGCTGCTGGCGCGCAG
>JAYUHN010000487.1:0-7945 GCA_043766965.1 Ramlibacter sp.
ATCGTCACCGCCGGCAAGGAAACCGTGCTGCGCATGCGGCCGGGCCGCACCCATGTCGCACTCAATTCGCACAGCACGCCGACAGCGGCATTCGTCAAGGACGCCAACTGGGCCAACCCGGCGCAGGCCTGCGCCGCCGAGATCGTGCATGCGGTCGGGCCGGAGCGGGTCAGCGCCTTCGACGCGGACGCCGCATCGACGCGCCTGATGGGCGACAGCATCTACACCAACCCGATGATGCTGGGCCATGCCTGGCAGAAAGGTTGGATTCCGCTCAGCCGGGAGTCGCTGCTTCGGGCCATTGAATTGAACGCGGTCGCTGTGGACAACAACAAGGCCGCCTTCGAATGGGGGCGGCGCTCGGCGCACGACTGGGCCTCGGTCGAAAGGCTGCTGTCGCCGGCGCACGTCATCGACTTCAAGCAGCGCGAAACCATCGAGGGACTGGTGGCGCGTCGTGTCGAATTCCTGACGCAGTACCAGAACCGCGCCTACGCCGACAGGTATCGCGCCTATGTGGAGAAGGTCCGTGGCATCGAAGCGGGAGTCGGCAAGACGCTGTTGACGCAGAGCGTCGCGCGCAACCTGTTCAAGCTGATGGCTTACAAGGACGAGTACGAGGTGGCGCGGCTCCATGCTGAAACCGGCTTCCAGGAGAAGGTCTCGGCGATGTTCGAAGGCGACTTCAAGATCAACTTCCACCTCGCGCCGCCCGGCATCGCCCGGCGCAACGACAAGGGCGAACTGCAGAAGATGAAGTTCGGGCCCGCCATGCTCACCGGCTTCCGCGTGCTGGCCCGGTTGAAGGGCCTGCGCGGCACGGCGCTGGATCTCTTCGGCCGCAGCCACGAGCGTCGCACCGAGCGGGCGCTGATCGACCAGTATCGCGGCAGCATCGACCGCGTCCTGGCATCGCTGGACGCGGGCAACCACGGCCTGGCCGTCGAGATCGCCCGCGTTCCAGACCAGATCAAGGGTTTCGGCCATGTGAAGGAGCGCAATCTTGCCGCGGCGCGAGTGCAGTGGGAGCGCCTGATGCAGCAGTGGAGCCATCCGCAGCCGGACCGGGACGCGGCCTGAAGGGTCGGCTACCGCAGGGGATTGCGGTACGCCGTACTGAATGCCCGGCCCGGGCGTAGCACCTACAATCGCAAGTCCCGCCCGGGGCCCGCATTTGCGTGCCCGCCTGTGAGCGGCACCTCAAAACGCACCCGCCCTGGAGTCTCAGTGTTCATTTCTTCCGCTTTTGCCCAAACCGCACCGGCCGCCGCCGGCGGCAGCGACCTGCAGTCCTCCTTGATGAGCATGTTGCCGCTGGTTCTGATGTTCGTGGTGCTGTATTTCGTGATGATCCGACCGCAGATGAAGCGGCAGAAGGAACATCGCACGATGGTGGAGGCACTGGCCAAGGGCGACGAGGTCGCGACCTCCGGCGGGGTGCTGGGCAAGGTCACCCGGCTGGGTGACGTGTACCTTGGCGTCGAAATCGCGAGCGGGGTGGAGGTGACGGTGCAGCGCAGCGCCGTGGTGCAGGTGCTGCCCAAGGGCACCCTGAAGTAAGCACGTCACCACTTCAAGCGCGAGCGAAAAGCGAGACCATGAACCGATACCCGGTGTGGAAGTACGCGATCATCATGATCGCTTTGCTGGTGGGGGCAATCTACACCCTGCCGAATTTCTTCGGCGAGTCCCCGGCGGTGCAGATCTCCGCCGGCAAGTCGGCGGTCAAGGTCGACAGCACCACCCAGACGAAGGTCGAACAGGCGCTTGCCGCGGCGGGCATCAAGTCCGAGGCGATCACGCTCGATCCGAACTCGGTCAAAGTGCGCTTCGACAGCGGCGACACCCAGCTGAAGGCGCGCGATGTCATCCAGAAAGCGCTGGTGCCGGATCCTTCCGATCCTTCCTACGTTGTCGCACTGAATCTGCTTTCGGGGTCGCCGAAATGGCTGTCGTCGCTGCGGGCGGGGCCGATGTACCTGGGACTGGATCTGCGCGGCGGCGTCCACTTCATGTTCCAGGTCAACATGGAGGCCGCGCTCACCAAGAAGGCGGAGTCCCTGTCCGGCGACCTGCGCGGCATCCTGCGCGAGAAGACCATCCGGCATGCGGGCATCAGCCGCAACGGCCAGGCCGTGGAGGTCCGGTTCCGCGACGTGCCGACCATGGACGCGGCCAAAGCCGTGATCGCCGAGCAGTTTCCCGATCTGGTCACCACCGACGCCCCCGAGGGCACCGACTACAAGCTGAGCGCCACGATCAAGCCGGACGCGGCGCGCCGGGTGCAGGACCAGGCCCTGAAGCAGAACATGGTGACGCTGCACAACCGGATCAACGAACTCGGCGTGGCCGAGCCGGTGATCCAGCAACAGGGCCTGGACCGGATCGTGGTGCAGCTTCCCGGAGTGCAGGACACCGCCAAGGCCAAGGACATCCTGGGTCGTACCGCGACGCTGGAGGTTCGGCTGGTCGACGAGAGCACCGAGGCCCGCGCGGCAGAGGTCGGTGGCGCCCCGGTGCCGTTTGGCGACGAGCGCTATGTCGAGCGCAGCGGGCAGGCAGTGGTCGTCAAGAAGCAGGTCATCCTGACGGGCGAGAACTTGACCGACGCCCAGCCGGGCTTCGACAACCAGACCCAGGAAGCCGCCGTGCACCTGACGCTCGACGCCAAGGGCTCGCGGATTTTCAAGGACGTGACGCGCGAGAACGTCGGCAAGCGGATGGCCATCCTGTTGTTCGAAAAAGGCAAGGGCGAGGTCGTCACGGCGCCGGTGATCCGCAGCGAGATCGGCGGTGGCCGGGTCCAGATCTCGGGTCGGATGTCGAGCTCCGAGGCGAACGACACCGCGCTGCTGCTGCGGGCCGGCTCGCTGGCGGCGCCGATGGAGATCATCCAGGAGCTGACCATCGGGCCGACGCTGGGCGCCGAGAACATCACCAAGGGCTTCCATAGCGTGGCCTGGGGCTTCGCGGTGATCTGCGCGTTCATGGCGATCTACTACATGCTGTTCGGTGTTTTTTCCGGGATTGCGCTTGCGGTCAACCTGTTGCTTCTGGTCGCCATCCTGTCGATGCTGCAGGCGACACTGACGCTTCCGGGCATGGCCGCCATGGCGCTGGCACTGGGCATGGCGATCGACTCGAACGTCCTGATCAACGAGCGGGTGCGGGAGGAGTTGCGCGGTGGGGCGTCGCCGCAAGCCGCGATCCAGGCGGGCTACGACCGGGCCTGGGCCACCATCCTGGACTCGAACATCACCACCCTGATCGCCGGCCTCGCGCTGCTGGCTTTCGGTTCCGGGCCGGTGCGCGGATTCGCGGTGGTGCATTGCATCGGAATCCTGACGTCCATGTTTTCGGCGGTGTTCTTTTCGCGCGGGCTGGTCAATCTCTGGTATGGCCGGAAGAAAAAGCTCAAGACGGTTTCTATCGGAACCGTCTGGCGTCCCGCAGGCGAAGGCGTTATAACGAAGGCCGAGTAGGAAGTAACCAGACATGGAATTTTTCAAGATCCGGCGCGACATCCCGTTCATGAAGAACGCGTTGGTCTTCAACGTGATTTCCTTTTTGACGTTCGCCGCGGCGGTGTTTTTCCTGTTCCACCGGGGGCTGCACCTGTCGGTCGAGTTCACCGGCGGCACCGTGATGGAAGTGGGCTACGTGCAGACGGTGGACGTCGAGAAGATCCGCTCCACGGTGTCGGGTCTCGGCTTTTCGGACGTGCAGGTGCAGAACTTCGGCACTTCCCGCGACGTCATGATCCGCCTGCCCGCTCAAAAAGGCGTCAGCTCGGCGCAACAGAGCGAAAAGGTGCTGGCGGCCCTGAAATCTCAGGATCCAGGGGTCAGCCTGCGCCGCACCGAGTTCGTCGGCCCGCAAGTGGGCGAGGAACTGGCGACCGACGGCCTCAAGGCGCTGGCGATGGTGGTGGTCGGCATCATGCTGTACCTCGCCTTCCGTTTCGAGTGGAAGTTCTCGGTCGCGGCCATTGTCGCCAACCTCCACGACGTGATCATCATCCTGGGGTTCTTTGCCTTTTTCCAGTGGGAGTTCTCGCTGGCGGTGCTGGCCGCGGTGCTGGCCGTCCTTGGTTATTCCGTGAACGAGTCGGTCGTGATCTTCGACCGGATTCGCGAGAACTTCCGCCGTTACCGCAAGATGAGTACCGTCCAGATCATCGACAACGCCATCACTTCGACCATCAGCCGCACCATCATCACCCATGGCTGCACGCAGATGATGGTGTTGTCGATGCTGTTCTTCGGCGGGCCGACGCTGCACTATTTCGCCCTGGCCCTGACGATCGGCATCCTGTTCGGCATCTATTCGTCCGTGTTCGTCGCAGCCGCCATCGCGATGTGGCTGGGAGTGAAACGCGAGGACCTGGTGAAGTCGGCCGGGGGCAAGGCCGCGGACCAGGGCGACCCGAACGCGGGCGCAACGGTCTAGCGCAACCCATGGCCGCCGAACTGCCACCAGCCAAGCAGGTCCCGCTCGCGCGGCAGGCGCGTGAGCAGTTCGTCGCCTACATCGAAGGCGTGCTGCCGCCGCTGTCCGACGCCATCCGGCTGAAGCTGATCGAGCTGGTCGATGTCGCCGGAAGCACTCGCGACATGCAGGAGCGTCGCGACGCCATGCTCGACTTCGAACGAAACCGCGCCGGTTGGGTCGCGAGTACGGTCAAGGCCTGGCGCAACGCCGTCATCCCGCCGACGGCCACGGCACGGGTGCGGCTGGGAGCCGTCAACCTGGAGTTGATCGGCGACGACGTCGTCGAGCAGAAAATTCTCTCGTCCCGGCTGGCCTTGGCAGTGCGCGAGAAGGCTGGCTGGGAGCTGAACGATCTCAGGGCGCGGATGCAGCACCTGGAGGGCGAAGAGGAGATGGCCAGCCACGACATCCTCCAGCCCGAGGCCGTGGCCCAGTTGCTGATCGAGCAGTGGACAGCCAACGCGCTCGTGCGCCAGAGCTGGTCCTGGTCCAAGGACGTTTTGCAGAAGCACGTCGTCGAGCGGTTGCTCGAGGGATACCGTCGCACCAACCAGTTCCTCATCGCCAACGGTGTCCTGCCGGAAATTGACCTCAGCAGGAAGGTCAAGCGCGGGCCGGCTCCGCGCCCTGTGCGCAAAGGTCCCGGCGGGCCTGGTGACGCGGGCGGCCATGGCGACTCTGTTTCGGGGAGCCTCGGCGGTGGTGGCGGCCAGGGCGGTGGCCAAGGTGGCCAGGGGGGCGGTTACGGCAACAGCGATTACGGCAGTCCTGGCGGCGGCGGGGGCGGAGGTTCAGGCGGCGCATTTGGCGGCACCGGAGCGGGCTCCTCTTTCGGCAGCGGCGGCGGTTCGTACGGTAGCGGCCGCGGCGGCGGCAGTGGCGCCGGCTCGCATGGCGGTGGGACCGGAGGCGGAACTTCGGGACATGGAGGCGGGGGCGGTGGCGGCGGCGGTTACGCCAATGACTCGAAGGACGGGTCAGGAGGAGGCCCGGGCCCAGGGGGTGGGCACGGCGGCAACGGCCAGGGCAGCGGCCAGGCAGGCGGCCAAGGTGGGGCAGGCGCGGCAACAGGCCCCACCACCACCGGAGCCAACCAGCGCGGGGGCTATGGTGAGGCGGGTGCGACTCGTGCCGGCGGCAACGTCGGCGACGAAACCCGGATGATGACCAGCGGCACGCCGCTGGCGCGCGCGCGACAGCGAGCCAACGGCGTGCTTGGACAGCTGCGCCGGCTGCTGACCGACCGGGTCGTCGGCTTCGACATCAATCACGAGACGCGGCCGTCACCGGCGCTGGACGAGGCGCTCTCGATCCACCAGACGGCGGTGCAGATCACGGTGGCAGGCTCGCTCAGCGGCGCGGCGGCCGGCGGGGCGGCCGGCACGGGGGCCGCCAGCGACGAGATCGTCGTTTACGACGAAGCCCGCGTCGAACAGGTGGCGAGCGAACTGCGGCAGCGCACCGGCGACCTGAAGAAGAAGGCCGCGACCTCGACCGAGAAAGCCACCATCGAGATCGTCGCGCTCATGTTCCAGAGCATCCTGGCCGAAGAACGGATCCCGCCGGCGGTGCGGGTCTGGTTCGCGCGGCTCCAGATGCCGGTGCTGCGCGTGGCCATCGCCGAGCCCGAGTTCTTCGGTTCGCTGTCGCATCCCGCGCGCCAGCTGATTGACCGGATGGGTTCCTGCGTGATGGGATTCGATGCGAGTGCGATCGGCGGCAGCGCGCTGGAAATTGAGATCAAGCGGGTGGTCCAGGTCATCGAGCAATACCCGGAAACCGGCCGCAGGGTGTTCCAGCTGGTTTACGACGAATTCCAGAAATTCCTCTCGCGCTTCCTGACCGAAAAGGTTCCGACGCAGCGGCTCGTCAGCGTGGCGCAGCAGATCGAGCAGAAGGAAACGATGGCGATCCAGTACACCATCGAAATGCGCCGCATGCTCAACGACATGCCTGTGCGCGACGAGATACGCGAATTCCTGTTCAAGGTCTGGGCCGAGGTGCTTGCCGTCGCCGCCGTTAAGAATGGCCCCCAGCACGACGAGACGCTGGCCCTGAAGAAGTCGGCCACCGACCTGGTCTGGGCGGCGAGCGCCAAACCCAATCGCAACGACCGCGCGCGCGTCATCCAGGATCTGCCGGCGCTGCTCCAGAAGCTGCGGCAGGGCATGGAGTTGATGGGAATCCAGGGCCCGGCCCAGGAAGGCCACATCAAGGTGATCGGCGATACGCTGGCCGATGCGTTCCTGTCGAAGACCGAGTCGATCCCGCAGGCCCACATAGAAGCGATGGCGCAGCGGCTGGCCAACCTCGAGGATTTCGTCAGCGACGATCCCAACACCGACCTGCCACTCGACGCCGAGAGCATCGAATTGATGCTGGGTATCGACGCGTCGATGATCGAAGTGGTGGCCGATGGTGGTTCGCGACCGACCATCGCCATGATCGCGTGGGCCCAGGAATTGCAGTTGGGGAACTGGTTCACGATCGATCACAACGGAATCATCGCGCAGGTGCAGTACGTCTGGCGCAGCGAGCGCAAGCAGCTGCACCTGTTCGCTTCGCCTGAAGGACGCAGCTACCTGCTCCAGGCGCGCCGGATGGCCTCCTACCTCCAGGCCGGCTTGCTGCTGCCGAACGAGGAGGAAGCCCTCACCGTGCGCGCGACGCGCGATGCGCTGGCCAAGCTGGATGCCAATCCGGAACGGTTGCTGGAATAGGCCCTCACCGGGCTTGTGTCCAGTGGGTGCTTAGTGCGGCAAGCGGAAGTCGGCGTCGTCGCACAACTCGTCCAGCACCAGCGCATCCGGTTCTTCGCCGAAGCTCCAGTACACCATCAGCACGATGATCTTCAGGTCGTCCAGCGGAACCGGCCCGCCGGGCGCCGCCATGGCGCGGTCCATCACAATTTCGCGCATCCGCGCCGGCAGCACGCCGGAGGATTCCAGGAAGCTGACGAAACCCAGGCACTGGGCTCCTAAATGGTCCTGCTCGGCAATGGAATAGACCCGCATGCTGGTGCTCGCCTGGGCCTGATCGAGCGCCACCGGCTGCGAGACATCGGCAGAAAGCTGAGTGTTTTGCGCGGCCACGTTCAGCCCGTCCAGCCAAACCAGCGCTTCATTGATTTCGTCGGCCTCAAAGCCGTGGGCACTGAGTTTTCGACCCAACTGCTCCAATTCCGGACAAGCATCGCCGCGCCAGTAGTTTTCGTACACGAACACGAGCACTTCAAACATCACACAATATAGCGCAGAAAGGGCGCTTGGCCGGTATCGGTTTGCTGCCGTTTGTGCGAGCTCAGCTGGTGGCAACGCGCTGAAACAGGCCCCCGGGCAGCCTGGCCACGATCCCCGCGAGCTCCAGCTCGAGCAGATGCGCCTGCAGGTCGGAAGTGCTGCAGCCGGTGCGCGCCACCAGCGCGTCCAGCCCGACCGGATCGAAGCCGATGGCG
>JAYUHN010000488.1:0-7930 GCA_043766965.1 Ramlibacter sp.
CAATGTGCCCGAGAACTGCGGCTCGGACCGCGTACCGTCGACAGCGACATCCGCCGCCACCGAACCGCGCAATCGCCAGCCGGGTGGCGCGAGCACCGACCACACGCCGACGCGCGGCACTTGCGCCTGCACCCGGCCGGTGACCGGCGCATCGGCGGGCCACTCCCAACCGGACGGGCCGCCGCGGACCAGCCTGGTCTGCAACGTCCCCGTGGCGGCGCCGGCCTGATCGCTCTGCCACTGCAGGGCGATCACCATGGCACCGTCGCGGCCCTGCAGCGACATGCGTGCCTCACGGACACCGGCAGGGACCCGGGTCGACTTGCCCTCGGCGTTTTCGACTGCGACCGTGATGTCGCCGCTGGTGCGCACCAGGCTTGCATCGAGGCGCATGCCTGCGCCCAGACGGGCGTCCCATTTCGCGTCGAAGACCAGGTTGCCTGCCAGCGCGGAACCGGCCAGCTGCGGTCCGCCGGCAAGTTCGATCCACGCCATCGGCAGGCCATTGAGCCGTCCGGCCGTCTGCAGCTCGCCTGCGCCCCAACGGACGGCGTCCCAGGACAACGCTGCCTGCGACGTGTCCGCAGCGCCCGGCGTCGGCGCCGTCAGAACAGCCCGCCCGGCATCGATCTCGAGCCGCTTCGGGCCGACCAGCCAGCGCGCTTCGACGTTGTCCTGCAGCCCCACCCGCCAGATGCCGGCGCCCAGAGCCGGGTCTTTCAGATCGAGCAGCAGCTTCGCCACGCGCGCCTGCCAGACCGGCCCGGTGAAGCGGCCCCGGCCCGACAGCTGCAGCGCGAGAGTGCGCGGTCCTTGCTCGGCCCGTGCGCGCAGCTCGAGCATCGCATCGGCGAGCCGGCCGTTGACGCTCGCGTATGCATCACGCAACGTCCATGGCGGGCCGGCGGCGCCGCCGCCGGTGGCAGCTGACTGCAGCATCAGCGTCGGGGCGGTCAACACGGCCTGCACGGCCGGATCGCTCCAGCCGCCCTGCCATGCAAGCTCCACTGCCCCCTGTCCGCCGAGCCTCCAGCCGCCAACGGTGGCCGGGACGAACGGCCAGCTTTGCAGCCAGCGTTGTGCCTGCGCCAGATCGCTCGCCTGGACGGCCAACGTGCCGCGACCGCTCGCAACCGCGAGTTCTCCTTGTGCCCTGGCCTGGAGCCCCGGTGCCTGCAATTGCAACGTGCCGCCCCCGCTGCGATTCGCGGGACGCGCCGTGAGAGAGCCTTGCAGCAAAGCGTCGCTGGTGCGCACCTTCAGTCGCGGCACTGTGAGCACACCAGCGGCCCAGCTGCCCTGTGCCGTGATTTCGCGCACTTCCAGCAACGGGACGCTGCCGGCCCGGCGTCGCGATGCGGCCGGGGCGGAGCGGACAGCTTGCAGCGCCCCTTCGAAGACGATTCGCTCGCCGTCCTGCCGGACCTGGAACGGACCGCCAAGCGGGGCCGCTGCCAGCTTGCTGTGAAGTGCCGCGGGATCGACTTTGCGCAGCTTGCCTTCCGCCTTCCAGCCGGTAACGCCGGACCAGCTGCCCGCGGCCTGCACACTGCCGCCGCCCAGCTCTGCCTGCAGGCTGCGCACCAGCGCCATGCCGGCGCGCCAGTCACCCTCCGCGTGCACGCGCTCCAGCGGCAGCCGTCCGGCATCCCACGGACCGGGCTCGGCGTTGCTCAGGTCCGCAGCCAGCGCCCAGGTGGCCGTGCCAGCAGGTTGCACACGCACGTCGCCGGAGAGCCGGGTCTGCGGCGCCGGATCCCAGAAGGCGTGCAAGTCGAGTGCGCGCAAGCTGGCGCGCGCCTGCGGCAGCGGCTGAAGCGCAAACGGGGTGACAACGGCCGTCAGCGTTGCAGCCGGCTGTGTCTGCAGCACGGGAGCACCAGGCCCCAGCCCCAGCAACGCCTGCGCATCCAGCCTGGCCAGCGGACCGTGCGCAGTCGCAGTGAAGGCGAGCGGAAACGTCGCTGTGTTTCCCGGGACGGATGTTGTCACCGTTCCAAGCAGCCGCGCGGTCACGTCCATCGGCTCCGTCGCACCCACGCTGGCTTGCCCTTGATAGCGGCCGTTCGCCAGCGTCAACCCGGCCAGCCTGAATTGATGGTGACGGCCGTCGAACAGGTAATCGCCGCGCAGGTCGGTGGCTCGCAGCGTGCTGCTTCCCTCCCATCCCAATCGACCGACGGCGACCAGGTCGACATCCACCCGCAATGGCAGCTTCAGCGAGCGCGGCGGCCGCATCGGCGCAGCGGAAGGCGGACGCGTGTCCGTCACCTGCACGGTGGCAGCGCTCACCTGTTCCAGCTTCAACTCGCCGGCGAGCAGCGAGAGCGGTTGCCATTCGAGCTGGACTTCGGCGGCTTCCACGCGCAGGCCGCTCTGCTCCCAGACCACGCGTCGCAGCTTCAGTCCCGACCGCAACGAGCCAGTGACTCCGTCGGCCTGCAGCGGCTGCGACAGCGCTGCCCGACCGAGGACCCAGGCCAGCGATCCTTCCGTGCCCGACCACCACCACAGTCCGCCCGCAAGCACCACCAGGGCCAGGAACAGCACACCAACTGCTCCCAGCAGCAGCCTCGCGAGACGAACCAGGACAGGCTGTCTCAAAACTGGAATCCCACTGTCAGGTGCAAGCGAAATCGCCGCGGCCGCACGCCATAGGCAAGCGCCCCTTCCACCGGGCCGATGGGGCTGCGCCACCGCACCCCGGTGCCCACGCCCACCACGGCGCGCAACTCGCTCGCGCGATCGGCGACAGCCCCGGTGTCGACGAACAACAGGCTTTCCCAGGCGCTGTCGACGCCGTTGCGGGTGATCGGCCGTTGCCACTCGACACTGCCGACCGCCTGGTAACGGCCCGGGCCGACAGCACCATTGGGCAAGGCGACCCCGATCTCGCGAAAGCCATAGCCGCGCACGGTGGTGTCGCCGCCGGTGCGGAACAGCAATGTCGCGGGCAGGCGCGCCGAGCTGCGCGCCACCACGGCGGCGGCCTCCGCGCGCAGTTGCAGCCGGCCTTTGGTCAATGGCCGCAGGCCGAGCCATCGCACCAGCGTGCGGGCGAACGGGCTGTGATCGCTGCCCAGGGTGACCCCGCCCCCGACCTCGGCGCCAAGCCCGAAGCCTCCGGTCGGCGTCGGCAGTTCCTTGAAGTGACGGGACGTCCACACATAGTTCACGCTCAGCGCCGAACCGGCACCAACTACCGCCGGATCGAGTGGCAGCCCGGACCGGCTGTGCACGCGGGCGAGGTCGTACTGCACATACACGTTGCGGTCGATGGCGTCACCCGACTTGAAGCGCCCGAAGCGGAACCGGCGGCCCTGCGTCGCGAGATCGCCGTCGACCAGCCGTTCCGCGCGCCCGAGCACGCTCCAGCGCCAGCCCTCCTGGTCCGGGATCGCGGTCCATTCGGTCTGGACCAGCGGCGTCGTGCGATTCAATTGCAGTGCCGTGACGGCGCGCCAGCCGACACCCGGAAGCTTGTTGTGCGTGTGCTCGACCGAGAGCCGCGGACCGGTGTCGGTGGTCAGCCCGACCCCGAGCACCAGCTTCTGCAACTTTGCTTCGCGCACGGTGACGTGCACCGGCACCGCCGCCGGATCGCCGTCCGGGTCGACGAAGAGGAAGGCCGAGTCGTAGTAACCGCTACCCGTCAGGCGCAGCTGCGCTTGCACCACCTTGTCGCGGTCGTACTCGATGCCGGCCGGCAGGCGCGCCAGCCGCGGCACCAGCCGCGCGTCGTAGCGCTCGACGCCCTCCACCTGCAAGCCGCCAAGCCGGTAGGCGGGCCCCGAATCCAGCCGCAGGCCGAGATGGGCCTGATGGGTCGCGGCGTCGATGTCGGCCAGGCTGTCGCTGATCCGGCCGGCCAGAAAGCGGCGCGCGGCCAGCCGGCGCAACGCCTGCGCCTTGGCGTCGTCCCAGCCGCCTTGCGTGAACTGCTGGCCCACCGGCAGCCCCCAGCGCTCCCGGATCAGCTCGCGCTGCGCGATGGTGCCGGCATCGGTGGTGGTGGCCGCTGGGCCCTCGAAAGCGATGTCGACTGTTTGCACGATGGTCTTCTCGCCGGGATCGACGGCGACCACCAGCGTGGGGCGTGTCCCCGGCTGGCGGGTGACGGCGACGAGCGGGCTGAAGTAGCCCAGCGTTCCCAGCAATTCCCGCACGCCGCGTTCCGCCATCGTGGCAAGACGTGCAATCTCGTTGTCGTCCAGGTCCGCCACTTCGCGGTAGCGCTGCAGTTCGAGGTGCTTCTCCAGCACGGCGCGGACCGCTTCGGGAGCGCGGATGTCGATGTCGAACGAGGGGGCGGGCGCTGCCGTGTCCGGCACAGGCGCAGCTTCCCGTGCCGGCTGCGACCAGGCCGGAAACGTGGAGAGCAAGACGAGGGCAGCCAGCGCTGCCGGCAGGCCCGAAGCAATAAAGCCGAGCATGGATCGATGCAGCGCATGTGGCGCGGCCAGCAGCATGATGGTCGTGTTCCGCGGCCGAGGGCGTAGGCGCAAGCCGATACTGCGGATAATGTTCCGCATGAGACTCCTCCACACCATGCTGCGCGTCGGCGACCTGCAGCGTTCGATCGACTTCTACACCGGCCTGCTCGGCATGAAACTGCTGCGCACGACGGAACGTCCCGAGCAGAAGTATTCGCTGGCCTTCGTCGGCTACGGCAGGAATCCGGACCAGGCCGAACTGGAGCTGACATACAACCACGGCGTCGCCGGCTATGAGCTGGGCACTGCCTACGGCCACATCGCGCTTGGCGTGCCGGACATCTACTCCGCGTGCGAACGGATCCGCAGCGGCGGCGGCAACATCACGCGGGAACCCGGCCCGGTCAAGGGCGGCGACACGGTGATCGCCTTCGTCACCGACCCGGACGGCTACAAGATCGAACTGATCGAGCGCAAGGGCGAAGCCGCCTGATCAGCCCCGCGCACGCAGCCGGCAGGCTTCGCGCGCCAGCTGCGTGATGCGCGCCCAGTCGCCCTTTGCAACCGCATCAGCCGGCGTGAGCCAGGAGCCGCCGACGCACACCACGTTCGACAACTCAAGGAACTCGCCCGCGTTAGCCGCCGTCACGCCGCCCGTGGGGCAGAACTTCACGTCGCCGAATGGTCCCTGCCAGGCCCTCAGCATCGCCGCTCCACCAGCCTGCAGCGCGGGGAAGAATTTGAGCGCCGAATAACCATCCTGCTGCGCCGCCAGGATCTCGGTACCGGTCGCGACGCCGGGCAGGAGCGGCAGGCCGGCCGCATGGCAGGCCTTGCCGATGGCGTGGATGTAACCGGGGCTGACCGCGAACCGGGCACCCGCCAGTGCCGCCGCTTGCGCATCGGCGGCGCTGCGGACCGTGCCGGCACCGACGACCGCCTCCGGCACCTCCTTCGCAATCCGCTCGATGCACGCGAGGGCGACCGGGGTCCGCAGCGTCACTTCAAGCATGCGGATGCCGCCTGCGACCAGCGCACGCGCAAGCGGCACCGCATGCGCAATGTCGGACAGCACGATGACGGGAATGACGGGGGCGTGCGTCATCACCTGCAACGGGGTGAGCGGATCGCCCGATGCCGGTTGCGTCACAGCCATGTGCAGGCCCCTTGCTCCGCTGCCAGCGCGTTTCGGCGGAAGGCGGAGAACAGCTCGCGGCCGATACCGCGCCCATTGGCGCTACGCAGCGCTTCGGGCATGGCGGCGCACTCGCGTGCCGCCCAGTCGGCTTCGGACACCATGGCCTGCAAGGTCCCCGTCTCGGCGTCGACACGCACGACATCACCGTTACGCAGCTTCGCCAGCGGTCCGCCCGCCGCTGCTTCGGGCGAGACGTGGATCGCCGCCGGCACCTTGCCCGAAGCGCCGCTCATGCGTCCGTCCGTCACCAGCGCCACGCGCCAGCCCTGGCCTTGCAGCACTGCGAGCGGCGGCGTCAGCTTGTGCAGCTCCGGCATCCCGTTGGCCTGCGGGCCCTGCCAGCGCACCACGCACACCAGGCCTTTGGAGGCGCCTTCATGGCAAGCGCGCTCCAGCTCCCCGGACGAGAACGCCTTGAGCAGTTCGTCCTGGCTGTCGAAGATGCGCGCCGGCGCCTCGATCACGTGCCGGTCTTGCGGCACGGCGGATACCTTGATGACGCTGCGCCCCAGGTTGCCTGTCAGCAGCTTCAGGCCGCCGGTGGCGCTGAACGGGCTGGCCGCCGGCCGCACGACCGTCTCTTCGCGGGACGCGCCGATGTCGTTCCACGCCAGCGCACCGGACCGAAGCAGCGGCTCGCGTGTGTATTCGCGCAGGCCCCCTTCGCGCACGGTGAGCACGTCTTCGTGCATCAACCCGGCATCGAGCAACTCTCGGATCACATAGCCAGGTCCGCCGGCCGCCTGGAAGTGGTTCACGTCTGCCGTGCCGTTCGGATACACGCGCGCCAGCAACGGCACGGCCGACGACAGTTGCGCGAAGTCGTCCCAGTCGATGGTGATGCCGGCCGAGCGCGCGACCGCGACCCAGTGAATCAGGTGGTTGGTGGACCCGCCCGTGGCCAGCAGCGCGGACATGGCATTCACGATCGCGCGCTCATCGACGATGCGACCGATGGGTGCGTACCTGCGTGCCTTCACGATGCCGAGCACGGTACGCGCCGCTTCCCGGGTCAGCGCTTCCCGCAGCGCATTGCCGGGATTGACGAACGCAGTGCCCGGCACGTGCAGCCCCATCGCTTCGAGCAGCATCTGGTTGCTGTTGGCGGTGCCGTAGAAGGTGCAGGTGCCCGGCGCGTGGTACGCCTCCTGTTCGGCCTTCAGCAATTCCGCGCGGCCGACCAGCCCTTGCGCGGCCTGCTCGCGGACTTTGGACTTCGCGGTGTTGGAGAGACCGCTGGTCATCGGCCCCGCGGG
The DNA here is from genome assembly GCA_043766965.1 of Ramlibacter sp. Classification (GTDB taxonomy): domain Bacteria; phylum Pseudomonadota; class Gammaproteobacteria; order Burkholderiales; family Burkholderiaceae_C; genus Ramlibacter. Next base: position 6,888 of record JAYUHN010000488.1, read on the forward strand.
CACGAACACGGTCGGCAGGTGGCCGAAGTGCAAGGCGCCGATCAGCAGGCCCGGCACGATCTTGTCGCAGACGCCGAGCATCAACGCAGCGTCGAACACGTCATGGCTGAGCGCGACCGCCGTTCCCATGGCGATGACGTCGCGGCTGAACAGGCTCAGCTCCATGCCCGAGGTGCCCTGCGTGACACCGTCGCACATGGCCGGCACGCCGCCCGCCACTTGCGCGGTGGCTCCATGGCGCCGGGCCTCGTCCTTGATCAGGTCGGGATAGAGGCCCAGCGGCGTGTGCGCGGACAGCATGTCGTTGTAGGCGTTGACGATGCCGATGTTCGGCGCCCGTTCGGCCACCACCCGCAGCTTGTCGTTGGCGGGCAGCCCGGCGAAGGCATGGGCGACGTTGGCGCAGCCGAGCCGGTCGGCGCCGCGGTCCCGGCCCGCGGCCTGTTCGACCAAGCTCAGGTAGTCGCCCCGGGCCTGCTCGCTGCGTTTGCGGATCCGGTCGGTGACCGCAGCGACGACTGGGTGAAGTTTCATGCGTGTTGTTGGCGATACGGCGGCCTGTTGATCGTACGCCCGAAGCCGGCTGGCGGTGTCCAAGCCGGATTACCGCACGTGACCGGAACGGGGCAGGCGGCAAAGGTAAAGTGGGGCCATGAGCGACAGCCCGCGTCCCGTCCGCGACCCCGCGCCCCTGCTCGAAAAAGCCCTGCGCGAATGGGGCGGCCACAACGACCTGTGGATCTTCGGCTACGCGTCCCTCATCTGGCGGCCCGACTTCGAATTCGCCGAGCGCCGGCCGGCGCGCGTCCACGGCTGGCACCGCGCCCTCAAGATGTGGAGCCGCATCAACCGCGGCACGCCCGATTGCCCGGGGCTGGTGTTCGGGATGCTGTCCGGCGGCAGCTGCCACGGCATGGTGTTCCGGATTCCAAAGGGCGATGGGCGCGAGACGCTCACGCGCTTGTGGAAACGCGAGATGGTCACCGGCGTTTACGACCCGAAGTTCCTGCTGTGCCAGACGACCCACGGCCCGGTGAGTGCGC
>JAYUHN010000489.1:0-2976 GCA_043766965.1 Ramlibacter sp.
CACATCGCAGGCCAGGCCCGGGAGCATCGCCTCTTGCCGCTCGTAGAGGCGGCGGTAGGTGTCATGGTCGGCCGGCGTGTAGGCCGCGTAATTCTGCGCGCAGGTGTAGTCAGCTGCCGCCCGCGAGTAGTCGCCGCGGGGCGGCCGGTCCGACTGCCCGTACACAACCGGCTCGGGGGGGCTTGTGCCGGCATCACCGGCCGGCGGCGGACGCTTGGGCATCGCCTTACTTCAGCCAGCGGTCGACCACGCGCTGGTAGTCGCCACCCGCCTTGGCCAGGTGCAGCCATTGGTCGATGTAGGCCTTGAAGGCCACATCGTCCCGGGGCAGCAGGTAGGCCATCTCGCCGTATTGCAGCGGCTTGTCCGGATTGATCGCGCACAGGCCGGGCTTGAGCCGCTGCTGGGTGATCGCTTCCGCCGACTCGGTGACGAACACATCGGCGCGGCCCGCCAGCAGCTCGTCGAAGATCGTCAGGTTTTCGGGATGCAGTGTCATCTGCGCCTGCTTGAAATTGGCGCGCGCGAAGCGCTCGTTGCTGCCACCGGGGTTGAAGATCACCTTGACGCCGGGCTTGTCGATGTCGGCGACGGTCTGGAACTTCGCCACGTCGGCGCAGCGGGCGATCGGCGTCTTGCCGTTGACCATGTAAGCGGTGCTGAAAAAGGCCCGCTTCTGCCGCTCGGTGGTGACCGAGATCCCGCCGACCGCCATGTCGCACTTACCGCCGGTGAGGTCTCCCATCAGGTTGCTCCAGCTGGTCTTGATCCATTGCGGCTTGACGCCGAGGCTGGCGGTGAGCGAGGCCATCAGGTCGACGTCGATGCCCTCGAACGCGGCCCCGGGCTGCTCGAAGCTGAAGGGCTTGTAGTCGCCGGGGGTGCAGATTCGCAGCACGCCGGCCTTCTGCACCGTGTCCAGCGTGGAGGGGTTCAACGGCGCGGATTGCGCATGAACCGCAAAGGACAGCGCGGCGACCGTGCACAAACAGGCTTGGCCAAGCAACATGGTCGGTCTCCGGGGAAAGAGGAGGTTCATTTTGCCGCAGGCAGCACGCCCCGCCGCACCTGGTCGAGCTCCATGGTCTCGAACAGCGCCTTGAAGTTGCCCTCGCCGAAGCCTTCGTTGCCCTTGCGCTGGATGAACTCGAAGAAGATCGGCCCCAGCTGGTTTTCGCTGAAAATCTGCAGCAACAGCTCGTTCGGCGTGCCATCGACGAGGATATTGCGCTGCTGCAATTCCACGATGTTTTCCGCCAGCCCGGGAATCCGCGCGGGCAGCAGCTCGTAGTAGGTCTCGCTGGTGTTCAGTAGCTTGACTCCTGCCAACTGCAGCGCATCGACCGTGTCGAAAAGGTTGGCGGAGCCCAGTGCGATGTGCTGGATGCCTTCGCCGTGGTACCGGTCCAGGTACTCCTGGATCTGCCCCGCCTTCTCGTTGCCCTCTTCGTTGATAGGGATGCGGATCTTGCCGCACGGACTGGTCATCGCCTTGCTCTTGACGCCGGTGGCCTGCCCTTCGATGTCGAAGTAACGGATCTCCCGGAAGTTGAACAGGCGCTCATAGAACTCCGACCATTCGCCCATTCGCCCTCGGTGCACATTGTGGGTGAGGTGGTCGATGTAGGTGAGGCCGAAGCCCACCGGATTCAGCGCCTCCCTGGAATCGATGCCAGGCAGGGCCTCGAAGTCGACATCGAAGAAGCCGATGTTGCCGATATCTCCCTCCTCGGCGCCGTTCTTGCCGCGCCACCGGTCCACCAGGTAGATCAGGCTGTCGCCGATGCCCTTGATGGCCGGGATGTTCAGCTCGCCCGGGCCGGCGACGCCTGCATAGCCCCACGCGCCCAGGGCAATGGCGCGCTCATAGGCCGCCTTCGCGTCCTGCACCCGGAAGGCAATTGCGCAGATGCTGGAACCGTGCTGGCGCGCGAAGCGCTGGGCAAAGGAATCCGGCTCCGCATTGATGATGAAGTTGATGCCGCCCTGGCGATAGAGCGTGACGTTCTTGTGGCGGTGCCTGGCCACTGGCCTGAATCCCATTCGCTCGAACAGCTCGCCCATCGCTTTCGGTTCGGGAGCGGCGTATTCGATGAACTCGAAGCCGTCGGTGCCCATTGGGTTCTCGATCGCGCCGGCGGTGCGAGGGGCTTGTGCAGGCAGGGCGGCGGTCATGGTTGGCTCCGGGCGATGCCCCACTGTAGCGCGGCTCATCGACCTGCTGTCGCCAGCGAGCGATCGGTCGGACGGGTAAGGCAACGGCGCCGTTGCGGCGTAGGACAACGCGCCATCGCTCCTGTTTCAGGAGCACCAACCGTTGCCGTTGCTGGTGCTACGGAGTGAAATTCTGTGGTTTACGTAGAACTACCTGAGTTTTGTGCTGGCGTCCGCGAAAGCTGGCTTTATTCGGGATAACCCCTACATTGAGGGTATGGTCGATATTCCCTCATCTGTTCCAAGCCCGGCGATCATTCCGATACGGTCTCTGGGGCCGCGTCACCGCGAGCGGATCTCCGCGCACTTGACGGCGCTGGAGCCGGACGACCGCTACCTGCGGTTCGGTTATCTTGCCACCGATGAGCAGATCGCCCGCTACGTGGCCGGCCTTGACTTCGACCGCGACGATATCTTCGGCATCTACAACCGCAAACTCGAACTGATCGCGATGGCGCACCTGGCGTTTTCGCTCCAGCCGGAGCACGGCTCCTGCGCGGAATTCGGCGTCTCGGTGCTGAAAAAAGTGCGCGGTCGCGGTTTCGGGACCCGGCTCTTCGAGCGGGCCGCGATCCACGCGCGCAACGAGGGAGTGGACCTGCTGTTCATCCATGCCCTGAGCGAGAACACCACGATGATCGGGATCGCCCGCAAGGCCGGCGCCACCCTCGAGCGCGCCGGCTCGGAAACAGACGCCTACCTGCGGCTGCCGCCGGCGACGCTCGACAGCCGGATGACCGAAATGGTGGAGGAGCAGCTCGC
>JAYUHN010000490.1:0-2974 GCA_043766965.1 Ramlibacter sp.
ACGGGCTTGAGCTCCGCGTGGTCCGGCCGGGCGTAGTCGAGGAACTTGTCGATGATCGCGTCGAGCTGGTCGATGTCCGCCGCCATGTGGTCGCGCGCATCGGGATCGGCCACGCTCATCTCGGTTTCCAGGCGCAGGCGCGCGAGCGGCGTGCGCAGGTCGTGCGAAATGCCGGCCAGCATCACGGCGCGGTCCTGCTCGATCTTCGCCAATTGCTGTGCCATGCGGTTGAAGCCGATGTTGACTTCGCGGATCTCGCTGGTCACCGCTTTTTCGTCGAGCCGGCTGGCGTCGAAGTCGCCGTCGCGCACCCGGCTGGCCGCGAACGACAGCTGCTTGAGCGGCCGGTTGATCAGCCGCGCGATCAGCGCCGCCCCGGCGAGCGACAGGCCGGCCGCGGTGATCAGCCAGATCAGCCAGGTCCGGCTGCCGACCTGGGTGAAGCGCGCCTTGTCCATCAGGATCCAGTAGTGGTCGGCATCGATCCGGAAGCCGACCCACAGGCCTTCCTCGTTGTTGACGCTGGCCGCGACCACCGTGCCGGGTCCAAGCCGGCTCACCAGTTCATCCACGATGCGGCTGTCCAGCCCGCCAGAGTCGAAGCTCACATAGCGATCCGACGGTTCACGCGGCAGGATTCGCACGCCTTCCTGGTCGGCCAGCGTCTTGATCAGCGAGACCCGCTGGATCGAATCGGAATGGATCAGCGCGGCGCGGCTGAGATTGACCAGTGAGGCGATCTGCTGGGCCGTCTGGACCGCTCGTGGCTCGAATTCGAGGGCCCTGAAGGTCTGCAGCCAGGCGACGATGCTGCCGATGAGCAGAAGCGAAAGCAGGAAGAAGGTGCGCCAGAACAGGGACAACCCAACCCTGGGACGCATTTCGAGCGGCGCCGGAGCGGTTTCCAGCGGTGCCGGCCCGGTCTCCTCCATGCTCGTGGTGACGCCCCGGATCAAACCTGACCTTCGCTCATCTTTTGCCGCCTTTTCGAATGATTCTGAGCGGGCCGAAGGCTGCGGCCCCCCGGGTCAGCCCGCCCCGTCCGGCACGAATACGTAGCCGACGCCCCACACCGTCTGAATATAACGCGGTGCGGCCGCGTCGACCTCCACCAGTTTGCGCAAGCGTGAAACTTGCACATCGAGGCTGCGGTCGAACGGTTCGAACTCGCGGCCGCGGGCCAGTTGGGCCAGCTTTTCGCGGGACAGCGGTTGGCGCGGATGCCGGACCAGCGCTTTCAGCATGGCGAATTCGCCGGTCGTCAGGGGCAGCTCTTCCCCGTTCTTGCGCAGGGTGCGGGCACCCAGGTCAAAGGCGAACGGGCCGAAGTTGACCACCTCGTTGTCGCTCGACGGGGCACCCGGTGCCTCCTGCGCCGGCCGGCGGCGCAGAACGGCGTGCACGCGGGCCAGCAGCTCACGCGGGTTGAAAGGCTTTCCGAGGTAGTCGTCGGCTCCGACTTCCAGCCCGACGATGCGGTCGACGTCTTCGCCCTTGGCGGTCAGCATGATGATCGGGGTGCGGTCGTTGGCGGCGCGCAGGCGCCGGCAGATCGACAGGCCGTCTTCGCCGGGCATCATCAGGTCCAGCACGATCAGGTCGGCGGTCTCCCGCAGCATCAGCCGGTTCAGGGCCTTGCCGTCTTCGGCCAAGATGACTTCGAAGCCTTCCTGGGTCAGGTAGCGGCGCAGCAGGTCACGGATTCGTGCATCGTCGTCGACGACCAGGATTTTGTCGGTTTTGGCAGCAGTTTGATTCATGTCGTTCCACAACGTTGGATTTGTAACACGCCAATTTTGCAGGCCATCCCGAGCCTCGTGCGGGTTTTTCCCAATGTACTGACATATTGTTACAGATGTTGCCCTACAGCGCATCCGTTCACTTTGCAGGCCGTATCGGAACTTGCTCGGGCACGTTGAATGACGACATGAAGCTTTTCCTCGTTCCTTTGATGGCGGCGTTCGCAAGCAGCGTGGGACAAGCGCAGACGCCACCGGCGCCACGCCTGAGCGAGCTTCGGCTTGCCGTGGTGCAGAGCCGGTCTCCGTCTGAACTGCAAGCCAGGCTGGCAGCGCCCCGTCGCCTGACTCCCGCGGAACGGGCCGAGTTGCGACGGCAGGTGCGCCAGCAAAGCGGCAGGGCGGTCGGATCGTGAAGGTCGGCCGCCTGGCGGCCGGCTTCGCGCTGGCGGCGGCTGCCCTGCTGGCACAAGCAGCTCCGTCCCAACGCTCACCCGCGCGGCTGGCGTCGCCGCGTGCGCTGCAAGGCAACCCGGCCCAGGCGGGCGTGCACGCCAACCTGTTGCGGCAGCTGGCCGAAGGACTGGTTGCGTGCAGGGCGCGCTGAGCGAAATCGATGCATGGGACCGTACCATGGTGATGACGTTTTCCGAATTCGGGCGGCGTGCGCGCCAGAACCAGAGCAACGGCACCGACCACGGCACCGCCGCCCCGCACTTCATTGCCGGCGGCGCAGTGAGGGGCGGCCTGTATGGACAGGCGCCGGACCTGTCGCGGCTGGACTCGGCGCAGAATCTGGCATTCAGCACCGACTTTCCCCAGCTTTATGCCGGAGTCGCCCGCGACTGGTGGGGCGTTGACCCGCTCGCCGTGGTGCGCGGTTCGTTCGAGCCACTGCGTTTCCTGCAGACCTGATCCTTGAAGGCCAACACCAACGATGCCCGTCACCAAACTTGTCGCCGCGTGCGCGCTGACGCTTTTCGCCCTGACCGCATTCGCGCAGGGCGTTTCCGGGCAGGCTGAGAACGTGCTGCAGCTTTCGGCGACCGGCACGGTCGACGTCCAGCAGGACCTGTTGCAGCTGAATCTCACCACGTCGCGCGACGGGCCCGACGCGGCTGCGGTGCAAACCCAGTTGAAGGCCGCGCTCGACACCGCATTGACGGAGGCGAAGAAGGCCGCGCAGCCGGGGCAGCTCGACGTGCGGACCGGTCACTTCAGCCTTTCTCCGCGCT
>JAYUHN010000491.1:0-7870 GCA_043766965.1 Ramlibacter sp.
ATATTGATCGTCAACGCAATAACGGTCGTGTTGAAGAAAAACGCCAGGATGCAATGCACCGTGCCTGTTCTGCGCATGCGGCGGCTCGTGAAACTCACGTCAGCAGTCTGCCCCGAGGTGCCGATCACACTCGCGAAATACATAAAATCACCGTAGTCGGGAGCGTGACCGCCCGGGAAATCCAGACCACCGTGTGCTCCCCGTGACTCAGTGGCGTAATAGTCATGGGCATAGTGCAGCGCAAACATGACCTGCGTGAAAGCCCAGGAAGAAACGATCGTCAGCGCCGCCAGGGCGATGTGTCCATACCGGACCGCTCCCTTGAGCTCCTTGACAACCGCCAGCTCCGCCACGATGGCGCCAATGCAGGCCACCGCTGCCGCGACCACCAGGATCAGCACCAGGATACGACCCTCGTCTTGTTGCAGGGCCCGCAGTCGCATTCGCTCGTGCTTCGACCAGAACATCATCCGGGCGGCCAGCAGGAGATAGAGGCAGGCGCCGGTATTCCATCCAACGATGGCTCTCGTAATCGCCTGGTGCACCACGGATTGAGGCACCAAAAGCGCGGCCAAAACGCCTACGACGACGCAAATTGCCAGACGTGGCCGGGCCAGGGCGATGCGCAATAGGTACGGCCGCGAATCGGATTGAATCGCACTGGGTGAGGTCATCTGTGTCGCGATTGAGGTTTTAGAATCTAGCGAGAACTGTCATTTGCGAGAGAGAACTGTCGTGAGCGGTTGAACAGCCCTTCGACAAACGAGCACGGACCGCTGTATACAAATGCGCCGCAACGAAACAACGGGGACCCGGAAAAGGATGCGAGGGGCGACTTGTCGCCGCTAGTCGGCGGGCCAACGCAGGTGCCACTCCGTGGCGTTCTCGAGCGACCAGCCGATGCGCAGTGCAGTGGCCTCGTCGCACCAACGGCAGACGATCTGCAGCGATGTCGGCAATCCGTCCGACGTATTGCCATTGGGCAGCGCCAGGGCCGTGAGATCCAGGTAGTTGGCGAACCGGGTGTAGTGCGCCGGCGCCTTGGTCTGGTCCACGTCCTCGAGCAGGACGGCCGTCGTCATGGTGGTTGGCGTCAGCAGTGCGTCGATGCCTTCCATGGCGACTGCGAACTGCTGCTTCATGGTTTCGCGCATGCGAAGCGCCTCGATATAGGCCTGCGACGTGACGGCGCGGCCGGCGGCGATTCGCGGACGCACGTGCGGATCGAGAGGCGCCTGTTCGTCGTCGATGAGGGTGTGGTACAGCGAATAGCTTTCCGCCGCCATGATGCGCAGGTTGGACAGCGCGACGTCGGCGAACAGGAAAGACAGGTCGATCTCCACGATTTCCGCGCCAAGCCGCTCCAGTTCCGCAAGGGAACGGTCGTAGGCTGACAGCACTTCCGCGGAGGCGTAATTGCGCTCGACCTCGGGCATGCGGGCCAGGCGCAGGCCGCGTACGCCGCGCTTCAGGGCGGCCATGGGATCGACATAGGGCAGTCCGCGCGTGAGCGGATCAAGCGGATCCGGACCCTGCAGGGCCGCATACAACAGGGCCGCATCCTCGACGCAACGCGTCATCGGTCCAGGCGAATCGAGTGTGGGGCTGAGGGGAAGAACGCCGTACGTGCTGACCCGGCCAACGGTGGTTTTCAGCCCCGTGATGCCGCACCACGACGCGGGCAGGCGGACCGATCCGCCGGTGTCCGTGCCCACGGCCCACGGTGTCAGCGCCGCGGCGACGGCGACACCGGAGCCGCTGCTCGACCCCCCGGGCGTGCGCTGCCGCTTCAAGTCCCACGGATTCCAGGGCGTGCCTCGGCGGGTGTTCGTGCCCCAGCCCCCCATCGCGAATTCCACCGTATGGGTCTTGCCCAGCACGATCATGCCCTGCGCGATCAGACGTCTGGCAAGCGTGGCGGTGCGGGTGGCCTTGCGGTCCTTCCATGCTTCGCAGCCAACGGTGACGATCCTGCCTTCCAGTTCGACCAGGTCTTTGAGCGCGATCGGGATCCCATGCAGCGGGCCGATCGCATGGCCGGAGCCGATCGCTGCTTCCGCGCCGCGCGCCGCCAACCGCGCGTCCGCCGCGTATACCTCGGTGAAGGCATGCAGTTTCGAATCGTGCGCCTCGATCCGGGCAAGATAGGCCTCGACGAGTTCAACCGGCGAAAGCTTCTGTTGCGCCAGCTGGCGAGACAACTGGTGAACAGGAAGGCCGGTGAAATCTCGTTGTTTCATTGAGGTGGTCAATGCCTATAAACGCAAGATTCTACTGGCCGCCAGGGCGGCAGCGCGTCGTGAATATCCATGCGCGAGAACCGAATCATGGCGCGGGCGCTCGGTCTGGGACCTGAGCGGAACCGCCGCCCAGGATGGAGACCAGCTCGGGGACCAAGGCTTCAGGGCCGGCACTGACCAACGCGCCCTCGAACGTGGCGAGTACGGCTGCGGCGATGTTCTTCGGCGCTCCGGCGTCGGCTGCCATTGCGTTGTAGTAGTCCAGGTCCTTGCGTGCGTTGGAGATCGAAAACCGCAGGCCGGACGGATCGCGCGCAAGCACATAGGGCTTGATGCGTTCCAGGGCGATGCCGCCGCCGCCGCCCTTCGCGAGCACGTCGACAAACGCTTCCGCCGCGACACCGTTGCGCTGCGCGCACGAAGCGGCCTCGGCCAGCAGGGCGACCATGCCCAGCGACACGTAGTTGTGCAGCAGCTTCATGCTGTGGCCGGCGCCGACGGGCCCCATGTGGGTGATGTTTTCCGCGAAGCACTTCAGCAGCGGCCGGCACTCCTCGAGCAGGGCCGCGTCACCACCCACCAGCAGGTTGAGCCGACCCTCGGCGGCTTCCTTGGGCGTGCGGGTCATCGGCGAATCGAGGAAGCGGCTCCCTGCCGCGGCGACGGCCTGGGCCATGCGGACGCTGGAGGACGGGATCGCCGTGGAACAATCGATCACGACGCCGCCGGGCCGCAGGCCTGCCAGCACGCCGCTGGCGCCGGTCAGCACCGCCTCCACCTGCGGCGAGCCGGTCAGCACCAGAATGACGGCATCCGACCAGGCCGCCAGCTCCGCGGCGCTGGTGAAGCCGACCGCGCCGCCGGCCTTGAGCTTGTCGAGCGGCTGGTTGCCTGCGTGTTCGAACAGCGCGAGCTGGTAGCCGTGCTTGAGGACGTTGCCGGCGATGCCGTGGCCCATCATCCCGATGCCGATCATTCCGATCTTCTTCATTCAGCCTCCCGTCAACCGGTGAAAAGGACACTCCATTCTGCCGCCCGCCGCCCACGCGGGTCTTCGCTTTCGGCGAAGCCGCTGTTTCCGCAAATTTGATTGCGGCCGTTGCGCTCCCGTCATAGCATTTGCCTGCCCCTTTTCCACGGAGTTATCCCAATGTCCAGCAAGATCATGTACAAGCGCATCGGCCTGGTGCAGCGCAAGAAGACACTGACGCTCGAGCAATTCCGGGCTCACTGGCTCAACACCCACGCCGAGTTGTGCAAGCGGCTGCCGGGGATGCGCCGCTATTCCGTCAACCTGATCGAACCGGGTCGTTTTCCAAACTTTCCGTACGACGGCTTTTCCGAACTCTGGTTCGACTCCGAACGGGATTTGCAGGCCGCGCTGGAGAGCCCCGAAGGACGCACTCTGCTGGCCGATCTGCCCAACTTTGTCGAGAAGATCGAGCCGGTTCTGATCGAAGAACACCAGATGCTTTGAGGGCGGTGGCCTCATGAACCTCGATCAGTTGCAGGTGGGCTTCATCGGCGCCGGCCGGCTCGGGAAGGCGCTTGCCTGGCACTGCGCGCGGCGCGATGTACGGGTCGCCATGGTGGCCAGCCGCCTGCGCTCCGGCGGGGAAGCACTTGCAGCGCGAATCCCGGGCTGCCGCGTCGCCGATGCCCAGGAGGTCGCGGACAGCTGCGACCTGGTGTTCCTGACGACGCCGGACGCAGCGATCCGGCCGACCGCCGAAGCGCTGCGCTGGCGCGCCGGTTCCTCGCTGGTGCACTGCAGCGGCGCGACCGAAGTGGCTGACTTGGCCAAGGCCGCCGTCGACGGCGCGCACACCGGCGGCTTCCACCCGCTGCAAACTTTCGGCGACCCGGAAGCGGGGGCGCAGTCGCTGCCGGGATGTACCGTGACCATCGAGGCCGGCCAGCCGCTGGACACGCTGCTGGTGAGCCTGGCCGAGCGGCTGGGCTGCCGGGTCAACCGCCTGCCGCCGGGGGCCCGGCCTCTGTACCACGCGGCGGCCGGCTACGCCTCGCAATTCGTCAACGCCCTGCTGCGCGAAGCGTCCGTCATGTGGCAGTCCTGGGGGGCCACCGAAGACGCCGCTGTTCAGGCGCTGATGCCGATGGTGCGCGGGACCCTCGCCTCCATCGAGCAGATCGGTCTGGCGCAAGGCATGCCCGGGCCGGTGTCGCGCGGCGACGTCGCGTCCGTGGCCAAGCATGTGGGTGCGCTGGCGGCCTTCGATCCACTCGCGCTCGGGCTGTATCGGGAGCTGTGCCAGCGAACAGTCAACCTCGCGCTCGAACACCGCCGCATCGATGCGGCGACCGCGGAACGGGTACGGGACGTACTGGCCGGCACGGTCGCGGTCCCGGGACGACACTCTCCCTGACCGCATGGCCCGCGGATAGACCCGCTGGCGCCGGCCCGAACGGCTGGGCATACTGCCCGCAGGAAGCGGGATCACAGTGCTGCCTGACATCGACTCCCTGGCCTTGTTCGTGCGCGCCGCCGAGCTGCGCAGCCTTACCAAGGCCGCCGAAGCCTCACATATCGGCCTGGCTGCCGCCAGCCGCCGCATGGCGCTGCTGGAACACCGCTTCAAGACTGCGTTGCTGGAGCGCTCGCCGCGGGGCGTGGAACTCACGTCCGCCGGCGCGTCGCTGCTGCCGCATGCCAAGGCGCTGCTGCTCGAAATGAACGACATGCAGGCCGAGATGCGGGACCACGCCGACGGCCGCAAAGGCGCCTTGCGCATCCTGGCGAACACCTCCGCCATGACCGAATCGCTGCCGGCCGATCTGGCCGGCTTCGCCAGGAGCAACCCTGACGTGCGGCTGTCGGTGCAGGAGCGCTGGAGCGTCGAGATCGTGCGTTCGCTGCAGGCCGGCGAGGCCGACGTCGGCATCGTGGTGGAAGGGATCAGCACCGAGGGCCTGGAAACACGGGTCTACCGCACCGATCGCATCGCGGTGGTGATGCTGGCCAGCCACCCGCTGGCCAGCGTCGCCGAGATGAGCTTCGCCGACGTGCTGGACGACGACCTGATAGCGCTCGAATCGGGCGCGTCGATGATGCGGCTGCTGACCGAGCACGCGGTGACCGAATTGCGCACGCTGCAGTTGCGGGTGCAGGTGCGCAGTTTCGAGGCGGTGTGCCGCATGGTGCAGGCCGGCATGGGCATCGGCTTCCTGCCGTTCGAAGGCGCCAGCTTGATGAGCCAGGCGCTGGGGCTGGTAGTGCGACCGCTCAAAGAAAGCTGGGCCGAGCGCAACATGCTGGTGTGCGTGAAAAAGGAACGCGCCGCCAACGGCTCGATCGCCAAGTTGATCGACTACCTGGTGTCCAAGCCGGGGGCTTGAGGCCGCCTGCGCGCCCGGGTCCGGCGCCGGCCCGGAGCGTGGTTCGAAAAACCACAAGTCCGGATTGCCCAAATTCCGATGGACGGTGGCGGGGCGAACTCCAAGAATGGCAGCGATGGATACCGTCAGCAGCAAACCTCTCGAGGGCATCGTCGTGGTGGCGCTGGAGCAGGCCGTTGCGGCACCCTATTGCACCAGCCGCCTGGCCGATGCGGGCGCCCGCGTGCTCAAGATCGAGCGCCCCGGTGGCGATTTCGCGCGCGGCTACGACACCGCGGTGTTCGGCGAATCCTCGTATTTCGTCTGGATCAATCGCGGCAAGGAATCGGTCATGCTGGACCTTTCCGGCGCCGAGGACAAGGCGCGGCTGCGCGCCCTGGTGGCTGTCGCCGATGTGTTCATCCAGAACCTGGCGCCGGGCGCGGCGAAGCGCCTGGGCTTCGGATCGGACGCGCTGCGCGCGCTGCACCCGCGGCTGGTCACGTGCGACATCAGCGGTTACGGAGAATCGGGCCCGTTGCACCTGCTGAAGGCGTACGACCTGCTGGTGCAGGCCGAGAGCGGGCTGGTGGCGGTGAGCGGCGCGCCCGGTCCCTGGGGCCGGATCGGCGTGTCGATCTGCGACATCACCGCCGGCATGAACGCGCTGATCGGCGTGCAGCAGGCCCTGCTGCAACGCGAGCGCAGCGGCCGCGGCAGCGCAGTCAAGGTGTCGCTGTTCGACTCGGCGGCCGAACTGATGGCGGTTCCCTACCTGCAGGCGCGCTACGGCGCCGGCGCGCCGGAGCGCGTGGGGCTGAAGCACCCCAGCATCGCACCCTATGGCTCCTTCGTCTGCTCCGATGGCCGCGAGGTGGTCCTGTCGATCCAGAACGAACGCGAATGGGCGGCCTTCTGCCGCCTGGTGCTGGGCGACTCCGAACTCGCGACCGACCCGCGCTTCACCAGCAACGCGGCCCGCACCGGAAATCGTCCCGAGCTGGAAGCGGCGGTGCAAGCGGTGTTCGGCCGCCTCACGTATCCGGAGGCGGTCGACCGCCTGACCGAGTCCCAAACGGCCTACGGTGCGATCAATTCAGTGCATGACCTGATCAACCATCCGCAGCTGCGCACCCGGCGCATGCAGGTGCACGGCCGCGCGGTGGAAGTACCGGCTGCTCCCTACGTGATGGAGTGGGACGATGCGGAATTCGCGCCCGCCCCGCGGATCGGAGAACACGGGCCGTTGCCGCAGCCACCGGCTCGGCCGCGGCCGGCCGAGCAAGCCTGAGCAAAGGCGCTGCATCGGGCCGGGCAACGCCCTCCACCAGGCGCGATCTTCAGGGGCAGGGATCAGGCCGAGATGCGCGTCTCCTCACCTCATCCGTCTTGCACGAGCACCGGGAGTGGCAGAAACCGGTCTTCGCCGCACCCGGATCTGGACGCCGAGCCTCTGCGTATCCCGTTGGCGGCGGCCAGACAAAACGCACGCCGTGGACCCAGCACCTGCTTGGAGAATGCAAGGTTTTCGTCGGCGAAGGCGACGACGTCCTGGCCCGGGTGTTCGACGACCAGCGGGAGATCGCGCTGATCCGGTTGCTGGCCTTGCTGGCAGCGCCACACGTGCTGGCGTCGGTCTGGGGCAAGGGAGAGTGAATCCTAGGTTCAGCTGCCGCACGCGAAAAAGACTTACAAGAGTCTTGATTTATTACTGACACAGCCGCATCCCCCGGTAAGCCATGTTCGTACGGTAGTTGCCGAAAGTCATTGAGCGGGAATGGGGATTGCCTTCCCCTCGCTGTCCAGCTGCCGCGCAACTGCAGGAGTCAGATAAAAGAGCTTCGCCCGCTGGCCCGGGTCCGCTCATCTTGGGCAGAAAAAAAGGGACGTGATGTCAACAAGAGTTTTGAATCGCGATGAAATCGACCGGTTTCATCAGGATGGCTTTTTGTCGATTTCTCACATCACGACCGCGGAAGAGCTCGCCCGCCTGCGGGTTCTGTACGACCGCCTTTTCAACCGGAAGGCGGGATGGGAAAACGGTGATTTCTACGATTTCGCAGGCCTGGACGACTCGGCGACGACCGCCACCGTGCCGCAATTGTCGGACCCTTCAAAATACGAACCGGCCTTGCGCAGTACTGTCTTTCGCAGCAACGCGCATGCGATGGCCAAACAGCTGCTGGGACCGTCCGCAGAGCTCGTCTTCGAGCATGCCATGCTGAAGCCGGCGAAGGCCAGCGGCGAAACGCCCTGGCATCAGGACGAGGCGTTCTATCCAAGATTCACCAACT
>JAYUHN010000492.1:0-2964 GCA_043766965.1 Ramlibacter sp.
CGAAGGTCCGTCTCGGCCCGGCGGATGACCGTCTTGATGCTTTCCCCCATCGACCCGAGGTGCACCGGCATGTGCGGCGCGTTCGCGATCAGGTTGCCCGCCGCATCGAACAGGGCGCAGGAGAAATCCAGCCGTTCCTTGATGTTGACCGAGTAGGCAGTGTTCTGCAGTTGCAGGCCCATCTGCTCGGCGATGTTCATGAACAGGTTGTTGAACACCTCGAGCAGCACCGGGTCGACCCGGGTCCCGGCAGCGAAGGCGATGGCGCGCGGCGCGTGCCGGTCCAGCACCAGGTGGTCCAGCCCGGTGAGCCTGGCCCGCCAGCCCGGCTCGATCACCGTGGTGGCATTTTTTTCCGCGACGATTGCGGGCCCTTCGATCTCATCGCCCGGCCGCAGGTCTTCACGCACGACCAGCGCCGCCTGGTACCAGGCACCACCGGAGTACATGCGGACTGTTTCGCGCCGTGGCACCTCGCGCACCGGATGAACCGCATGCATCGGCTCGTGCGGCGCATCGCCCGCGACCACGGTCTCGACCGAGATTGCCTCGACCACCAGCGTCCGGTTTTCCATCAGGAACGAAAAGCGCTGGCGATAGGCCGCCTCGAAAGCCGCCTTGATGAGAGCCACCACGGACGCGGCCGATCCGGCGCCGGCCGACGGCTGCGGATAGCCCACGACCAGCGGCGAGTCGCTGCCCTGGTAGCGCACATGGGCGCGGCGATGCACCGTGAGCGGGCCGGCGCTGACCCGCTGCCGCTGGAGCTCGGCCTGCGCCGCGATCGCCAGGGCTTCCAGCCGCCGCGCGATCGCCGGGAGTGATTCCGCCGTCAACGGCAGCTCCACTGCCTGCTCGCGGATCAGGTTCTGGTCCGCCAGGCCCATGCCGTAGGCGCTGAGCACGCCGGCCAGCGGATGGACGAGCACCTGCGTCATGCCGAGCGCGTCCGCAACCAGGCAGGCGTGCTGGCCGCCGGCGCCGCCGAAGCACTGCAAGGTGTAGCGGGTGACGTCGTAGCCGCGAGCGACCGAGATCTTCTTAATCGCGTTGGCCATCTGCTGCACGGCGATGGCGATGAAACCCTCCGCGACCACCTCCACGCTGCGTCCGGTCTGCTGCGCCAGCGCGGCGAACTGTTCCTGCGCCGCCTCGAAACTCAGCGCTTCGTCGCCCTGCACGCCGAATACTTTTGGAAAGTAGCGCGGCTGGACCTTGCCGACCATCAGGTTGGCGTCGGTGACGGCCAGCGGTCCGCCGCGCCGGTAACTTGCCGGCCCCGGGTTGGCGCCGGCGCTGCGGGGTCCGACCCGGAACCGCGAGCCGTCGAAGCCGAGGATCGAGCCGCCACCGGCGGCGACGGTGTGGATGCTCATCATCGGTGCTCGCATCCGCACGCCGGCCACCTGGGTCTCGAACTCGCGCTCGAATTCGCCGGCGAAATGCGACACGTCGGTCGAGGTGCCTCCCATGTCGAAACCGATCACCTTGTCATGGCCTGCGAGCGCGGCCGTCCTCGCCATCCCGACGATGCCGCCGGCCGGGCCGGACAGGATCGCATCCTTGCCCTGGAAGGCGTGCGCATCCGCCAGTCCGCCGGAAGACTGCATGAAAAACAGCTGGACGCCGGGCATCTCGCCCGCTACCTGGTCGACGTAGCGGCGCAGGATCGGCGACAGGTACGCATCGACCACGGTCGTGTCGCCACGGCTGACGAACTTCATCATCGGGCTGGTTTCGTGCGAAGTGCTGACCTGGGTGAATCCCACTTCACGGGCGATGCGTGCCGCCGCCTGCTCGTGCGCCGTGAAACGGTACCCGTGCATGAAGACCACCGCGACGCTGCGCAAGCCGCGGGCGTGAGCGGCCTGCAGCCCGGCCCGCAGCAGCGCTTCGTCCAGCGCCAGCAGCACCTCGCCTTGTGCGCCAACCCGCTCCTGCGCTTCCACCACCTCGCTGTACAACAGCTCGGGCAGCACGATGCGGCGGTCGAACAGCCGCGGCCGGTTCTGGTAGCCGATCCGCAGCGCATCCCGAAAGCCGCGGGTCGTCACCAGCAAGGTCGGCTCGCCCTTGCGCTCCAGCAGGGCGTTGGTCGCCACCGTCGTTCCCATCTTCACCGACTCCACCAGCGCGGCCGTCACCGGCTGTCCGGCCTCCAGTCCCAGCAGGTGCCGGATACCGGCGACGGCGGCGTCCCGGTACTGCTCCGGATTGTCCGACAGCAGTTTGTGCGTCGCCAGGCTGCCGTCGGGCCGGCGCGCGACGACGTCGGTAAAAGTGCCGCCGCGGTCGATCCAGAATTGCCAGCGCCGGGCGTCCTGTGGGGGAGATGTGTTCATGGCGTGCCGGTGTCTTTGGTTGCTGCGGCCATCCTACCTGCGGCGCCTCACCGGGGGAAACACCCAAGACGATCGCGCGATCCTTGCATCTATCCTCTGGGTCCTGTTCATCCCGATTCCTGCGGAGAGACCATGAAACCCACCCAAGCCCTGCTCGTTGCGGCCCTTACCGTTGGCGGCAGTGCGTACGCCCAGACCAAGTGGGACCTGCCGACGGCTTATCCAGCCACCAATTTCCACACTGAAAACGTGGCCCAGTTCGCCGCCGACGTCGACAAAGCCACCGGCGGCAAGCTGAAGATCCAGGTGCATGCCAACGCGTCGCTGTTCAAGGCCAATGAAATCAAGCGCGCGGTACAGGGTGGCCAGGCGCCGATCGGCGAGTTCCTCCTGGTCAATTTCGAGAACGAGAACCCGATCTACGGCGCCGACGGACTGGCTTTCCTGGCGACCAGTTACGCCGAGGCCAAAAGGCTTGCCGCCGCCCAGAAACCGGCGCTCGACAAGCTGCTGGCGGCCCAGGGCATGAAACTGTTGTACACGGTGGCCTGGCCGCCCCAGGGCATCTACACCAACAAGGAACTGACGTCGGTGGCCGACATGCGCGGGCTCAAGTGGCGCG
>JAYUHN010000493.1:0-7856 GCA_043766965.1 Ramlibacter sp.
GGGCCCGGAACGCTGAATGCGCTGCGGCGGCCCATACGTCACTTTAAGTCTTGTAGAAGACCTGTGCACGTCTTATGTCTTATACAAGACGCTATTTAAATTCCTTACAGATCAACGGCTTGCCGGTAATATTTCACTATGCAGAAAGTAGTTTCTCATATCGAGAAATAATGACGCACCGCACCATGGCACGATTTTGCCATGCGAAAAGCAATTGCGCCGGTACAAATGCCCGGAACTGAAGGGGCCGCGCCGGGCTGCGGCATCATCCGCGCCAGACGCGTTGCGATATGCACGCGCCACCGGAGCACCCATATTGAGCGATCGCACCAGCCGCGCAGCTGCGTACTTCTGTCTTGCGTTGAGCATGTCGCTGGTTGGCAGCTACGTCGCCCTGTCCAGGCCGCTGGTCGCCGCGATCCCCGTATTCCTGCTGGCGTGGATGCGCTTCGGCATCGGCGGCGCTGCCATGCTGCACTGGCTCCGCAAACCGGCGGCAGAGGCGCCGCTGACCAGGCGAACCCGGCAGCTGCTCTTTGCGGAGTCCTTCTTCGGCAACTTCCTGTTTTCGATCTGCATGCTGTACGGCGTCAGCCTCACCAGCGCCGTCTCCGCGGGCGTGATCATGGCTTCGATCCCGGCCGTCGTTGCCCTCATGAGCTGGGCTTTCCTGCGGGAACGCATCGGCTGGCGCACATGGGGTGCCGTGGCGTGCGCGGCCATCGGCATCGCGCTGCTCGCAGCCACAGAGCGCGCCATCCCGGCGCGATCGGGCGCGGCGGGCTCCGAGGCGAGCGCCTGGCTCGGCAACCTGCTGGTTTTCGCGGCGGTGCTCTGCGAAGCGTCGTACGCGGTCATCGGCAAGAAGCTGACAGCTGCAGTGGGGCCGAAGCGGATCACGTCCCTCATCAACCTGTGGGGGTTTGCGCTCGTGACGCCGTTCGGTCTGTACGCCGCGCTGCGGTTCGACTTCGCATCGGTGCCGCCTGGCATCTGGCTGCTCCTGCTCTTCTACTCACTGGCAGCCAGCATCTGGACGGTCTGGCTCTGGATGACAGGGCTGCAGGTGGTCCACGCCTCGCAGGCGGGCGTCTTCACGGTCATGCTCCCGGTCGCCGCCTGCCTGGTCGGCGTCTTCGTCCTCGGAGAGCGGCTGTCTGCCAGCCAGGTCGTGGCGTTCGCGATCGCGCTGGCGGGCGTGCTGCTGGCGACGCTGCCGGCCCGCCGCGAGCATCCAGCGACGCCGCAGCAGCGCTGACGTGCGCGACCTTCGAGCGCGATTTCCCCTATGGCGGCGCGGTGTTGATGGCTGTTCCTCTCGCGCTGCGTGAGCACGCATCGGGTCGTCATCCACCGGCTTCCCGGGGCGCGGCGGCGCGCCCCGGGCGGAGCCGCGCGCGGCATGCGCGTGCTCCATCGCAAACGTTTTGTTCGTCTCCAGAGGCAAAAGGGCCGAAAACGGCAACGATAAAAACAACACGCGAGCGCGAAAAAAGTCTTTTATCGCTTGGAAACGCGTTTTTTCTCCAGTAGCATCCGCAGTGCCAGAGGGAATGCAGGTTCTCGCTGGTGATTAATCAACTTCTAGAAGGAAATAATCATGGCAACTGCGAAAAAATCTGCGGCAAAAAAATCAGCCGCGAAGAAGTCTCCCGCGAAGAAAGCTGCACCGGCAAAAAAGGCAGCAGCAAAGAAGGCCCCCGCGAAGAAGGCGGCACCGGCAAAAAAGGCAGCTGCGAAAAAGGCGCCCGCAAAGAAGGCAGCTGCGAAAAAGGCTCCGGCCAAGAAGCGCACGCCCAACGCCGCCTTCATGAAGGCGCTCATGCCGAGCCCGCAACTCGCTGCCGTGGTGGGCCCTGCCCCGCTGCCACGCACCGAAGTCGTGAGCAAGCTGTGGGCTTACATCAAGAAGAACAAGCTGCAGGACTCGGTCAACAAGCGCATGGTCAACTCCGACGCCAAGCTGAGGGAAATCTTCGGCAAGGCGCAAGTCTCCATGTTCGAGATGGCCGGCCTGATCGGCAAGCACGTCAAGTAAGCAGGAGCTGCTTGATGGAAAAGGGCCGCTCACGCGGCCCTTTTCTTTTGGGATGACGGGCGCTACTGCTTCGTCAACGCCGCTTGCGTAATCGCGCTCAGCGTGCCACGGGTGGTGATCACCTCCGGGTCGAGGGTGACCTCGATCAAAGTGCCCTGCTTGCGAGCCATTGCCGCGATGAACTCGGTTTCGAAGTCCGCGCTGCGGCTGATCCGGACACCGGCATAACCATAAGCGCGCGCCAGCGCCGCGAAGTCCGGATTCGAGAGATTGGAGCCGCTCACGTGGGTCGGGTAGTCGCGCTCCTGGTGCATGCGGATGGTGCCGTACATACCGTTGTTCAACAGCAGGATGATGGTCTTGGCACCATGCTGCACCGCGGTCGCGAGCTCCTGTCCGTTCATCAGGAAATCGCCGTCGCCCGCAATGGTGAACACCGTGCGTCCGGTGGCGATGCTGGCTGCGATGCCGGCCGGCACGCCGTAGCCCATCGAGCCATTGGTCGGCGCGAGCTGCGTCTTGAAGCCCTTTGCCAGGCCGGTGTGGCGGAAGTAACGATGCACCCACCCGGCGAAATTGCCGGCGCCATTGGTGAGGACGGCATCGGCCGGCAGGTGCCGTTGCAGCACCGCGACGATGGCCGGCATGTCGACCACGCCGCGATCGGAATCGCCGGTCAGTCCAGGCAGCGCCTGCGCAACGAGGTTGGCCTGGTAGTCGGCGTTCGCCTGCTGCGCCCACGCTTCCCACGGCACCGGAGAGGTCGCGGTGAGCACTTCGAGCGAGCGGGCGGCGGCGTTCATGCTGGAATGGATTGCCAAATCGGCCTGGTACACGCGGTTGAGCTCCTCCGCGCTCCCGTGGATGTGCACCAGTTTCTGCTGCGAGCGCGGCGCGGTGAGCAACGTGTAGCCACCGGTGGTCATCTCACCCAGCCGCGGCCCGACAGCGATCACCAGATCGCTCTCCTTGATGCGAGCCGCGAGTTTTGGATTGAGGCCGATGCCGACGTCGCCTGCATACAGCGGATGGTGATTGTCGAAGGTGTCCTGAAAGCGGAAGGCGTTGCCGACCGGCAGCTTCCAGTTCTCGGCGAAGCGCTGCAGGGCCTGCGCGGCCTGCACGGTCCAGCCCCCGCCGCCCGCGATCACGAACGGCTTCTTCGATGCCAGCAGCATCTCCCGCAGCCGGCGCAGCGAACCTGGGTCGCTCCAGGCTTCGACCGGCTCGACCCGCGCGAGCGGCCGGGCCGTGACGGCTTTCGTCAGCATGTCCTCGGGCAGCACCAGCACCACCGGGCCGGGCCGTCCGTTCATGGCGGTGGCAAAGGCGCGCATTACATATTCGGGAATGCGCTCGGGGTCGTCGATGCGCTCCACCCGCTTGGCCATGCCGCGCGTGCCCGGACCGAAGAAGTGGCTGTAGTCGAGTTCCTGGAAGGCTTCGCGGTCACGCTGGTCGGCGGCGACATCGCCGACGAACAGCACCAGCGGCGTCGAATCCTGGAAAGCGGTGTGGATGCCGATGGACGCATTGGTCGCACCCGGGCCACGGGTGACGAAGCAGATGCCCGGCCGGTTGGTCAGCTTGCCGTGAGCTTCGGCCATGTAGGCCGCGCCCCCTTCCTGCCGATTGATGACGAAGGTGATCTCGTCGCGGTACTTGTGGAAGCCGTCGAGCGCGGCGAGGTAGCTTTCGCCGGGAACTCCAAAAACATGGGTCACGCCCTGCGCGACCAGGCACTCGACCAGGAGCTGACCCGCGATCTGCTGCGGAGCTGCCGTCATGTTGTTTGGAGGTTCGGCGCTGCGACCATGGCCTGACTTTAAACCAGGCGGTAAACGATCGAGCCATCACACCGGGAGCCGGGAGATCCGCCGTGGCTGGCCCGCGGATCTGGATTTCGCGGGCTTCCGCGAAATCCAGATCTTTTCGACCGCCAACTGGTGGCGCAGCGGTGCCGACGACGTGCCGGGCACCTGCAATGCGCGCCACCGGTCGGTGGTGCGAGCTGGCTCAAACTGCGCTGGAATGCACCTGCAGCCCCGGCCGCACCGAGGTGACGGGCTGGCGGGTCGGTGCCGCGCCGAACTCGATCTCGCCCGAAAGCTGGCCACCCTCCTCGATCACCACCTTGCCGTAGCGGATCTTGCCGGTCACCTTGCCGGTCGAATAGATCACCAGCTTCTGGCGCACCGTCAGGGTGCCGTCGAATTCACCCCGGATCTCCGCGATGTCGATCTCGGCCGACCCCTTGAAGGAGCCGCGCTCGGAAATCTGGATCACGCGCGAATCCATGGTCGCCTCGACCGACCCTTCGACCACCAGCGTGTCGCAGTCGGTGATCTCGACGCCCTTGAGCTTGATGTTCGGGCCAACGGTCAGCTTGCTCTCGCCCTCTTTCGCCGTGGCGACCGGTTGTGCCGACGCCGCCTGGGTCGCGGTGGAAACCGACGATGCCTGCTGTCCGCCGCCAAGAACGGCCGCATTCGGATTCAGCGGCCGGGAGTTGAACGGATCTTCCTTCTTGTTGAAAAACGGTGTTGCCATGGCGAGTCCTTCTATTGGTTTGAAGAGCTGCCGATGCTACGGACGGGTGCGATTACAAGTTCATGCGATTAAGCAAGTTAGGTAACCAATGTGGTTGTTCCGTACCTACGCTACGGCGACGATGGACGCTCAATAAGGCTGGGCGATCCGCAGGCCGCGGAACCGGAGCACCGCTGTTTTGAGCCGCACCTGTTCCAGCACCACGCCTGGAGCAATCTCGCTGCCCTCGTTGAAGACCTGCCCGTTCACGATCAACATCCGCTGTGCGATGTTCTCCGAATAAACGCCGCCGCTGATACCGAACTTGGGCAAGGCCTGCTGAACGTCCGTGGAAAGTTCCGCGATGCTGTACACGCGGTCGCCTGGCGCGGGCGGGGCGGCGGTCGCGGCCACGGGCAGAGACGCCGGCCCTTGCGGGACGCCAGCCAGCCCTGCCACGGCTGGCAAGCGGGGCCCCGAAGGCGGCGCGGGCGCCGGGGCGAGCGTCACAACGGGTGCAGCCGGCAGGACCGCCACCGCCGGCGCTGGCGGCGGCGGTTGCCGCGGTGCTTGGGCGAGCGGCGCCGCCACCGGCGCAGCGACCATTGGGCGCGCCACCACAGGTGCGGTGCGCGCGGTGTCGTCCACGCCCAGCCAGAGCCAGGCAGCCGCGGCGATGATCAGGGCCGCGGCAGTGCCCCACAGCACCAGATCGCCACTTCGGGAACGCCCCGGTGCGGCGGTATGCGCCGCTACCGGCAGCGCATGAATTCCGCGCGCGGGATCGCCGACGCGCAGCGCGTCGGCTTTCCTGAGTGCATCAAGGATGTAGGACATGTTTTGCTAAGGCGCGGTCCGCAACCGCGGCTCGTCGATGCCGGCGGCGCGATTGAGCTGCATGAAAGTCATCGGGCCCGCCCGGCCGTCGGCCGGTAGCCCCTGGGCCAGCTGAAAGGCAAAGACCCGCGCCTTCATTGCGGCGTCGAATCGCGGCGGACTGGAACCGGCAGACGGGCCCGCGCCATCGAGTGCCGCCAGCCGTGCTGCCAGCCAGACCAGGGCAGCGCCACTCTCGCCGTCACCGACATAGCCGTTGTAGCCGGAAGGCGCGCGCCACAACGTGGCGAATTGGCCGCGCCAGCGCGCTGCCAGTGCCGGCAGCGTCACAGTCTGTTCACTGTCGCCTGCACGCAAAGTGGCGCTGTCCGCCGTCAGCGCGGTCAGCAAGGCATAGGAGGCACGGCCGCTCTGGGCATCGAGCGTGACGATGCCGGGCCGCCCGAGCTGGCGAATCAGCGGTAAGCTCATTTCGCGGCGGAAGCACTGCACCTGCTCGCGCTGCAGGGCGCGGCAAGGGTCCCCGGCTCCCGGGCTTTGCTGCCACGCCTTGGCCAATTGGCGCCAGGCTTCGTCTTCATTGGACAGGAGAGATGGCGCGGCGCTGGCCGCAGCCACGGTCGGCACCAGGGCAGCGGACGGTGCCGACGGCGGGCGCGCCGGATGTGGCGCCACCGGGGCCGGGATGTTCGCCACGGCCGTCGCAGGTTTGCCCGCACCCGACTGCTGGCTGCTGAGCGCCCAGAAACCGGTGCCGGCCGCGGCCGCGAGCGCCAGCACGGCTGCCACGCGGGGCCAGCGGCGGCTCAAGGGCATGGGCCGGTCAAAGACCTCGGATGCGGCGCGATCGACGATCTCGCGGTCGACATCCGTGCGCCCACCGGCGAAAGCACCGAGCAGCGCCCGGTCGCACAGCAGGTTGATGCGCCGGGGCACGCCGTGGGTGAGCTGGTGAATCCGCTGCAGCGCGCGCCGGTCGAACGGCAGCGGCCGGGTCAGTCCCGCCGCTTCCAGCCGATGCTGCACATACAGCGCCGTCTCACCGCGGGCCAGGGCATCGAGGTGGTAGCGCGCGATGACCCGTTGCGCGAGTTGTTCCAGCTCCGGCCGCGCCAGCATCGCGCGCAGCTCGGGTTGCCCGATCAGCACGATCTGCAGCAGCTTGCGCTCGCGCGTCTCGAGGTTGGTGAGCAGCCGCAGTTGTTCCAGCACGTCCGCCGACAGGTTCTGCGCCTCGTCGATCACCAGCACGTTGTTGCGGCCCGCGGCGTGCTCCCGCAGCAGGAAGGCGTTCAGGGGCAGCAGGTAATCCTTGACGGTGACGGCCCGCTCCACCTGTGGCAGCGGGATGTGGAATTCCTCGCAGATGGACTGCAGCAGCTCGGTCACCGTGAGCTTGGGATTGAAGATATAGGCAACGTTGCAATGGGCCGGCACCTGCTCCAGGAACAGCTGGCAGATGGTGGTCTTGCCGGTGCCGATTTCTCCTGTGAGAAGCACGAAACCGCCGCCGGCGCCGCTGGCCGCGTCCCGCGCGCCGCCAACGCCGTACAGCAGGTGCGCCAACGCCTCGCGGTGCCGCTCGCTCATGAAAAGCAGCCGCGGATCGGGAGCGATCGAGAACGGCTGCTGCTTCAGCCCGAAATACGACGCATACATGGGGGGAGGATACCGAAAGCGAAAAGCGGGCCGCTGGAACATCCGTACGCAAAGGACGCGAAGATCACGCGAAGGGCGCGAGAGACGTGAAGTCTCGAAACCTGCCTGGGTCAATTCCTTTCGCGTCCTTCGCGAATCCTTCGCGCTCTTCGCGTACGGATGTCTGCTCCCGCCTTCAAGCCGAAGCGAGAACCGTCCTGCGCACCCGCGAGACGTTGAAGGCGCTGGCGATAAGGATTGCCTGGAACAGCACCAGGCCGAGCCAGACGCCCTGGTAGCTGTGGCGGTCCATCAGCGCGCCGAACAGCAGCGGCGAGATGGCCTGGCCGATGTCGAGCCCGGAATACACGACGCCATAGACGCGGCCGGTTGCGTTCGCGGGGCTCGAGCGCTTGACCAGCAGGTCGCGCGAAGGTGCGGCGATGCCGCTGGCAAAGCCCATGACACCGAACAGCGCCGGAATGGCCAGCGGGGGCACCGGCGCGAATGCGATCGACAGCGCGATCAGGGCCGCGATGCCGAATCCGGCCGCCACCACTGTTTCCAGACGGCTCTGGTCGACCGTCAGGAATCCACCGAGCACCATGCCACCGGCGCTGCAGACCATGTAGACCGTCAGGCACATGGCGGCAAGCGCGACCGGGACGCCATGCAACTGGCGCGCGGCTTCCGGCGCGAACGACTGGATGACGCTCAGCACGATCGCGTAGAAAAAGAAGAAGCCGAAACACATCCAGACGGCCGGGATGCGCAGGAATGCGAAATTGCCGTCATCGCGCCGCCCGTCCGATCT
>JAYUHN010000494.1:0-2956 GCA_043766965.1 Ramlibacter sp.
ATGGGCGAAATCCGCGACCGCGAAACCATGGAACACGCCGTTGCGTTCGCCGAGACCGGCCACCTGTGCCTGGCGACGCTGCACGCCAACAGCGCCAACCAGGCGCTGGACCGCGTGATCAACTTCTTCCCGGAAGAGCGCCGGGCGCAGCTGCTGATGGACCTGTCGCTCAATCTCAAGGCCTTCATTTCGCAGCGGCTGGTGCCCAAGCAGGACGGCAAGGGCCGGCAGGCGGCGGTGGAAATCATGCTCAATTCGCCGTTGATCTCCGACATGATCTTCAAGGGCGAGGTGTCCGAGATCAAGGAGATCATGAAGAAGAGCCGCAACCTCGGCATGCAGACATTCGACCAGGCCCTGTTCGACGCCTACGAGAGCAACCTGATCACGTACGAGGATGCGCTGCGCAACGCCGATTCCGTCAACGACCTGCGGCTGCAGATCAAGCTGAATTCCCATCGCGCGAAAAGCCAGGACCTGTCGGCGGGAACCGAGCACCTCGCGATTGTCTGATGGCTACTGCGCGGGCGCATAGCCGCGTTACCGGTCCTGTCGGGCAATCCTCACGTACCCGAAGTACGTTCCGGTAGCCCGCCACCCGCGCCTTGCTCTGCATCCGCTCGCTACGCCACACTATGCTTCTTCTTTTTGAAAGGCAAAGATGGCAAGCACCAACCCCAAAACCTACGACACCACGCCGCCCCGCAAGGTCGCCTTTCTCGGCCTTGGCGTGATGGGCTTCCCGATGGCCGGGCACCTGGCCCAGGCTGGGCACCACGTCACCGTGTACAACCGCAGCGCGGCCAAGTGCGAGGCCTGGAAGAAGGAGTTCAAGGGCCACTCCGCCGCCGCGCCTGCATTGGCGGCCAAAGACGCCGATTTCGTGTTCTGCTGTGTCGGCAACGACGACGACCTGCGCAGCGTGGCCCTGGGGGAAGAGGGCGCGTTCATCGGGATGAAGAAGGGCGCCGTCTTCATCGACCACACCACTGCGTCGGCCAACATCGCGCGCGAACTGCACGCGCAGGCGCACGCCCTGGGTCTGCAGTTCGTCGACGCGCCGGTGTCCGGTGGCCAGGGCGGGGCGCAGAACGGCATGCTCACGGTCATGTGCGGGGGCGACGCGGCGGCCTTCGATGCGGCCAGGCCGGTAGCCATGGCGTTTTCCCGGGCCTTCACGCTGCTGGGGCCGGCCGGCGCCGGCCAGCTGGCCAAGATGGTCAACCAGATCTGCATCGCGGGCCTGGTCCAGGGCCTGTCCGAAGCGATCGCGTTCGGCCAGAAGGCGGGGCTCGACATGCAGCAGGTGCTGGAAGTCATCGGCAAGGGAGCGGCCCAGAGCTGGCAGATGGACAACCGCGGCAAGACCATGATCGAAGGCAAGTTCAACCATGGCTTCGCCGTCGACTGGATGCGCAAGGACCTGGGCCTGGTGCTCGACGAAGCCAAGCGCAACGGCGCGCGACTGCCGGTCACCGCGCTGGTCGACCAGTTCTACGCCGATGTCCAGGTCGGCGGCGGCAAGCGCTGGGATACTTCCAGCTTGATCACACGTCTGAAATGACCGCAGGCGGGCGTGCCCGCCGTGGTCATCCGGCAAAGCTCAAGGCTTGGCGCTGCTTGGCGCGGTGACAGGGGCCTGGGTCTGGATGCGGAGCAGTTCGTCGTCGCCGATGACCTCGAAAATCCGCACCACGCGCTGCACGCCGCCGATCTGCCGGGCGATGGCGGTCGCGCGATCGGCCTCGCGCTGCGTGACGCGTCCCATCAGGTAGACCACGCTGTTCTCGGTGACGACCTTGAAGGCGCCCGCGTACAGGTCATTGGCGTCGACCAGCGACGCCTTCACCTTGCCGGTGATCAGGGCGTCCGACGAGCGCTGCACCAGCGTGCTGGTGCCCAACACCACCAGCTCGTTGACGATGGTACGCACGTTCTCGACCCGCGAGACGACCTGCTCGGCCTGCTGCCTGGCAGCGTCGCTCGGCACCTCGCCGGTCAGCAGCACCTGCCGGTTGTAGCTGGTGATGTTGACGTGGGCACCGGCGCCGAAAGCGTCGCGCAGCCGGCTGGCGCCGCGCAGCTCGATGCCTTCATCCTCGAGCTGGGCGCCTGAAGTGCGGCGGTCCACGGCCACCATCGCGGAGACGGCGGCGCCGCCCACCACCAGGGGCACGCATGCGCTCAACAAGCCGGCCAGTGTCGCGGCCAGCGCGACCGCCCGCAGGGGAGAAAAAGATCTGTGCATCATGTCGGGGTTTCCTGTTCGCCGAGGAGTTGGGTGTCGACACCGTCGCAGATGCAATGCAGCACCAGCAGGTGCACTTCCTGGATCCGGGCGGTGCGGTCGTGCGGTACGCAGACGTGCACGTCGGTTTCGCGCAGCACGCCGGTGACCTTGCCTCCGCCCCGCCCCGTCAAAGCGACCACGGTCATCTCGCGTTCATGGGCCGCTTCGATGGCGGAAAGGATGTTGGCCGAATTGCCGCTGGTGGACATCGCGAGCAGCACGTCGCCGGCCTGGCCGAGTCCGCGCACCTGCTTGGAGAAGATGCGCTCGAAGTCGTAATCGTTGGCGATCGCGGTGAGGATGGAGCTGTCGGTGGTCAGGGCGATGGCGCCGAGTTCCGGCCGCTCCCGCTCGAACCGGCCGATGAATTCGGCCGAGAAGTGCTGCGCGTCCGCCGCCGAGCCGCCGTTGCCGCAAGCCAGCACCTTGCCGCCGCTGGTGACGCATGCCAGCACCGCCTGCACAGCGGCCGCGATCGGCTTGCTCAGGGACTGGGCCGACTGGTACTTCAGGTCGGCGCTGTCGATGAAGTGCTGTTGAATGCGTTGTTCAAGCATGGCTGGCGATGATACCCGGGGGGATTCAGGAGGCGTCGAATGCGGCTTTGAGCCACTCGATCGCCCCGGCCTGCACTGCGACGACATCGAAGCGGCAGGGCGGTTGCTG
>JAYUHN010000495.1:0-2954 GCA_043766965.1 Ramlibacter sp.
ATGGCCGTCATGCCATAGCAGCCGAGCGCGGCAAACGTCTTCAGGTCGGCCTGGATGCCGGCGCCGCCGCCGCTGTCGGAGCCGGCGATGGAAAGCAGCCGCGGATACTTCATCGGGTCTATTCCTTCGTGACCGTGAAAACAGTGCTCCGAAGGCCACCTAGACCTCTGCCATGCAGGCGAAAGTCCCGGTGAAAGCTCTTCTTCCGCCGGTATGAACCGGTTCAAGTTCGCGGGTTTGAATCTCAGCACTGTCGCGTGCACCCCGGAGCGCCATCGATTTTACATGCGATCGGTGCCTGGCCGAAACCGGCAATCCCTTCACCTTGGCACGGGCACTTGCTCCGGCGGCTGCGGCGACATCTCCTCGATGCGGCGCGCGATGTCCTCCTCGGCCGACGCTGGTTGCGCCGCTGCCGATGCGGCAGGGCCGTCCAGCAGGTGGACGATGGCGGGCAAGGTGAAGACGCAGGCCGCGACCAGCAGCTGGGCCGCGATGAAAGGCGAAAGCGCCGGCAGCAGGGCGCGCATGTCCACCCAGGGCAAGCCCGACATGGCGCGCGCCATCAGAACCGCATAGCCCATCGGCGGCAACAGGAAGCTCACTTGCAGCACCACCAGCAGCAACACCGCGACCTGCTGCGCATCTCCGAGTTGAGCGATCAGCAGGGGCGCGACGATCGGCACCACCACGAAAATCATTTCGAATGCGTCCAGTACCCATGCGCATGCCGCGACGCCCAGCAGTGTCAGGGCCGCGGTGACCAGCGGCGTCCAGGGCGAGCCGAGGACCGCCTCGGCCAGCCAGCGGTCGGTCCCGAACAGCCGGAACACCAGGCTGAAGGTGGTGGCGCCGACCAGCAGGGCGAATAGCGCGCCGCTCAACGTCAAGGTCTCGATCAGCAGGTTGCTCCATTGCGGGCGATCGAAGGCGCCAGTGACCAGTGCGGCCGCCAGCAGCACGCAGCCGCCGAGCGCAGCCGCCTCCACGGCGAACAGGCGGCCGGTGAAGACGCTGGCCAGCAGGCAGAGGATTCCGACGGCAGTGGCGGCGGCAAGCAGGTGCGCGCGGCGCGTCATCGACGGCACAGGGGCGATCCGGCCCGAGCGCTTGGCCTGGGCCCAAGCGACCAGCGCCCACAGAGCAAGGATGCAGAGCGCGGGGACCAGCGCGGCATGCAGGATGTCCTGCGTATTCACGATGCGCTGACCGTTCAGGGCGTGGCCCGGCAGGTTGCTGACTTCGGTGTGGGCGCGCAGCATGGCATCGCCCAGCAGGATCAGCACCAAAGAAGGTGGCACCACGACGCCGACCGTGGCGGCAGCGCTGATCAGCGCCAGGCCATGCGCCGGCTCCAGGCCAGCCAGGCGCCGCGCCACCAGGCGCGACAGCAGCGCCGAACTGGAGGCGACCGACCCGTTCATCGGCGCGATGAGCGCGCCGACCGCGAGCGCCGCCAGCGAAGAGCCGGCGCCGGTGCGGCGCAGCGCTCGCGCCGCCGAGCCGAACAGCGCATCGGCGACTGGCAGCCGCTGCAGCAGCAGGCCGACCAGGACGTAGAGCGGCAGGGCTTGCAGCAAATCGCTTTCCAGCAGGCTGACCACCCGCGGGCCGGTCGCGGACAAAATGGCTGCGTCGAATGCGCCCAACGCCACACCGGTCGCCGCGAACGCACTGGCAACTCCGAGCAGCAGGGCCCAGACCGGCAGGCCGGTGCCCACGACCAGCATTGCCAGCAGCACCAGCATCCAGATGCCGGCGGTCGTCATTCGCCCGGGTCGCGTTGCAGCATCCGCAGCAGCGCCTCCGCCAGCACCAGCACGACGAGCAGCAGCAGCGCCAGCTTGATGGCAAAGAAGCCGGGATTCAGCGTTTCGGAAAATCGTTCGAGCCGTCGCGCTGACTCGAATGCGGGGCCGGTGAAGCTCCAGAGCATGAACAGCGACCATGGACCGACGCAGGCCAGCAGCGCCCTGGCGCGCCAGCGTTGCCGCGGAAGTCCGCCATGGGAGGCGGACAGGTGGCTGCCGGCGACGCTCGCGGCCGTGACGGCGACAGCGACATAAACCGCGAACAGGATCTGCGCGATGTCGTTGGCCTGTCGGGAATAGGCCTGCACCAGCTCCCGCAACGGCCATTGCGCCGCGAGCAGGAGTGCAAGCGGCAAGGCAAGCACTGCGGCCGGCAGAAAGGCGCGCCGGCCGGCGGCGCCGAGCCCGCTCATGGAGCCCGCCGCCCGCCGGCCAGGACGGACAACGAAAACACGATCATCCAGACCAGCGAGGTGCGCATGCAGCGGTGTCCCTTGAGCCGCGCAAAGGCAGTGCGGGGCAACGCGATGGTACAGAGCGCCGGGCGGTCGGCGTCGGCTTTTAGAATACGGGCTTCAGGAGCCACGCATATGAAACGCCGCCAACTTCTTCAGGGTGCAGCCGCTGCCGCCGCCATTCCCGGCATGGCGCTGGCACAGGACAAGTACCCGTCCAAAACCATCCAGTGGATCTGCCCCTATGCGGCCGGAGGCAATGCCGACATCAGGTCGCGCCAGGTGGCGCGGGTGATGAGCACCATGCTCGGGCAGACGATCATCGTCGAGAACAAGGCCGGCGCAGGCGGCAACATCGGGACCGAAGCCATCGCGCGCGCCAGGCCGGACGGCTACACGCTGGGCATGGGAAATTTCGCCCCCCTTGCCGTCAACAAGGCGTTGTTCAAGAAGCTCAACTTCGATCCCCAGACCGACCTGGTGCCGATCGGCCTGATCGAGCGCGGTCCGCTGATCCTCATGGTGCGCAACGACTCTCCCTTCAAATCGGTCAAGGACATCGTGACCGCGGCCAAGGCGGCGCCGGGAAAACTGAGCTACGCCTCCGGCGGCATCGGCGGCACCCACCATCTGAGCGGTGCGCTGTTCGAGCATGCCGCCGGCATCGACATGATCCATGCTCCTTACA
>JAYUHN010000496.1:0-2935 GCA_043766965.1 Ramlibacter sp.
CGGGAGCTGGACCAGCTATCCGGCGCCCTCGGCGCATGGCTGCAGGCGCAGGGCCTGGAGCCGGGCGCACGCGTCGCGATCATGCTGCCCAACATCCCTCAGTTCGCCGTCACCATGGCGGCCGTCTTGCGGGCGGGCTACACATGCGTCAACGTGAATCCCCTGTACACCGCCCGGGAGCTGGAACACCAGCTGCGCGATTGCGGCGCCACCGCCATCGTCCTCCTCGAGAATTTCGGCAGCACGCTCGAGGCCGTGATCCACCGGACGCAAGTCAAGCACGTGGTGATCGCCTCGTTTGGCGACCTGCTCGGCTTCTGGTTCGGGCGCTGGATCACGTTTGCGGTACGGCACCTCGCCAAGATGGTGCCCGCGTACAAGCTGCCCTTGAGCGACGGGCGCAAGGTGACGCCTTTTCGCAAGGCGATCGCGCAGGGGACCGGCCTGGCGTTGAAGCCGGCCGCGCAGTCCCTCGACTCGGTCGCTTTTCTTCAGTACACAGGCGGCACCACGGGGCTGTCGAAAGGCGCGGTGCTGACCCACCGGAACGTCGTGGCCGCGATCCTGCAAGCAGAGGCCTGGTTCACGCCCGCCCTCCAGCGGGTGGGCGACGTCAGCAAGACCAACAGCATCGCGGCGCTGCCGCTGTATCACATCTTCGCGCTCACGGTTTGCCTGCTGACGATCCGGTGGGGATCGCACCTGACGCTCGTCCCGAACCCGCGCGACTTCGGCAAGTTCATCGAGGTGCTGAAGCGGCGGCCCTTCCACCTGTTGCCGGCGGTGAATACGCTGTTCAACGCCTTGCTGCAGCATCCGCAGTTCAGGTCGGTCGACTTTTCGCAGCTGTGCGTCTCCCAGGCCGGCGGGATGGCTGCATCCGCGGGCACCGCGCGGCAGTGGCAGGAGGCCACCGGCTGCGTGATGGTCGAAGGCTGGGGCATGAGCGAAACCTGCGCCATGGGGACCAACAATCCAGTGCTGGCACACGGGTTCTCCGGCAGCATCGGCCTGCCCCTGCCCGGTATCGAAGTGGCGGTCAAGGACGACAGCGGCCGGTCGCTGGCGCAGGGCGAAACTGGAGAGCTCTGCATCAAGGGGCCGAACGTCATGACGGGCTATTACCTGCAGCCCGAGGAGAATGCCCGGGCTTTCACGACCGACGGGTTTCTGCGGACGGGCGACATCGGCACCATGGACCGCAACGGCTGCACGAAAATCGTCGATCGAAAAAAGGACATGATCCTGGTCAGCGGCTTCAACGTGTTTCCCAGCGAACTGGAGAACGTCTTGTCGCTGTGCCCGGGAGTGGTGGAGAGCGCCGCGGTCGGTGTGGCGGACGAAAAGCAGGGCGAGGCGATCAAATTGTTCGTCGTGAGAAGCGATCCGGGCTTGAGCGAAGAAGACATTGCACGCCATTGCCGGCAGAACCTGACCGGCTACAAATTGCCGAAGTACATCGAGTTCCGGGACGAATTGCCGAAAAGCAGTGTCGGCAAGATCCTGCGGCGCGAGCTGCGCAGCGCGGCATGAGCTCTTCGCGCGCTGGGATATCACCGTGACGGCCGCCTCCGGTTCCCCGAGGCTGCCATCCGGCATGCGTTTCTTCGAGCGCGGCTGGCTGTCGGCCAACGGGATCCTGTTCGACGGCACCGACAGTACAGCGCTGGTCGACACAGGCTACGCGACGCACGCGGCGCAGACCGTGGCGCTGGTGCGGGCCGCGCTCGGCCCTCGGTCGCTCGATCTGGTCCTGAACACCCATCTGCACAGCGACCACTGCGGCGGCAACGCGGCCCTGCAGACCGCCTGGCTCGCAGTCCGAACCTTGATTCCGCCGGGCCAGTCACGCTTCGTGCGCAGCTGGGATCCGGTGGCGCTCACCTATACCCCGACCGGCCAGCAGTGTCCGCCTTTCCGTTTCGAAGGATTGCTGGTTCCAGGGAAGGAGCTGGTGCTAGGCGGCAACTCCTGGCAAATTCACGCCGCGCCCGGACACGATCCGCACTCCGTCGTGCTGTTCGAGCCGACTTCGCGCGCCCTGATTTCCGCCGACGCGCTGTGGGAGAACGGCTTCGGAGTCGTGTTTCAGGAGCTGGAGGGGGAGCATGCGTTCGGCGAAGTCGCCGCGACGCTCAATCTGATCGAGCGCCTGGCCCCGCGGCTGGTGATTCCCGGCCACGGCGGCCTGTTTGTCGACGTGGAACGGGCGCTTGCTTCGGCCCGCTCGAAACTGGCCGGCTTCGCGCGCGATCCGCGCAAGCACGCCAGGCATGCCGCCAAGGTCTTGTTGAAATTCAAGCTGCTGGAAATGCAGCAGCTTGCCAGACGCGAACTGGATCGATGGACCCGCGACACCCTCTATTTCTCGCTGGTTCATGGACGGTTCTTTGCCGACACGGATTTCGGTTCATGGATCGAAAAATTGCTGGATGACCTGGTCGAGATGGGCGTCGCGCGCCGCGAGGGCGCGTCGATCCTGAATTCCTGACGGCTGCACCGTATTGGAGTCGCTGCGACCCCAAAGACAAAAGCCCCAGCATTTCTGCTGGGGCTTTTGAGGGCTGTAAGAGCCTGACAATGTCCTACTTTCACACGGGAACCCGCACTATCATCGGCGCTGAATCGTTTCACTGTCCTGTTCGGGATGGGAAGGAGTGGTACCAACTCGCTAAGGTCATCAGGCATAACTTTTGGGTCGTGCTGACAAATGTCAACACAACGAATTCATAGAGTTTGGAATCAGCTTCCAGCGGCGCTATCACAGCGCCGCATATTTTGAATGCGTCAACTTGGCATAACACCCTGATCGATCCGGAGGAACGCTCCGAACTCGCAATCAAAGTTATAGGGTCAAGCCGCACGAGCAATTAGTATCAGTTAGCTTAACGCATTACTGCGCTTCCACACCTGACCTATCAACGTCCTGGTCTTG
>JAYUHN010000497.1:0-2914 GCA_043766965.1 Ramlibacter sp.
CCCATCGCCAGGATCGCAACGGTGATCGCCCGGCTCATGTTGCGAGCCCTTCCAGCCGGCGCTCGATCCGGTCCTGCAGCCAGCCGATGACGGCGCCACGCAGCCTGGCCTTGACGCGGTCCCAGCGGCTGGGGTTGTCGATGATGCCGGCGCGGTAGAACGAGGGACACAGCACAGCCGCATGAGCGACCTCGCCGCACAGCCCGCAGCCGACGCAGCTGTCGATCACCGTGGCGATCGGGTCGCGCCGCAGCGGGTCCGGATTGGGCTTCACCGTGAGCGAAGGGCAGCCGGACAGGCGGATGCAGGAATGGTCGCCGGTGCAGGTATCGGGGTCGATCCCGAAGCGCTCGCGCAGCATCCGCTCGCCGCCGGCGATCCGCTTCCTGATCTGCGGCCTGGTGCGCCGTTGCTTGTTCAGCATGCATTCGCTGGAAGCCACGATCACCTTCGGCCCCTTGTCGCTCGTGGTCAGCGCTTCGCGCAGCGCCCCGCGCATCTGCTCCAGGCTGTAGGTGTTGCTGACCGTGCGAACCCAGTCGACGCCGACGCCCCGAACCGCTTTCTCGATCGTGTTGTTGGTGCTGCGCAGCGGGTTGGCCGCCTTCGAGGACATCAGGTCCTGGCCGCCGGTGGCCGCCGAATAGCCGTTGTCCACCACAAGCAGCAGGTTGTCGCTGCGGTTGAAGACGGCGTTGCCGACGCTGCTGGTGAGGCCGTTGTGCCAGAAGCCGCCGTCGCCCATGATGGAGATCGTCCGCTTGTCGGTCCCGGTTGTGTTGAAGGCCGACGCGCCGGCCCAGCCCAGGCCGTAACCCATCGTCGTGGCGCCGATGTTGAACGGCGGCAGGATCGAGAACAGGTGGCAGCCGATGTCGCAGCTGACGTGGTGCTGTCCCAGCTCGCGTTCCAGCAGCTTCATCGCGGTGAAGATCGGCCGCTCCGGGCAGCCGGTGCAGAACGACGGGGGCCGCGGCTGCACCTCCGACACGGCCTGCTCGATGGCTGACATGTCAAGGCCGCCGCCGGACAGCGCGGGCACCGTCGCCAGACGCGCGGCCCGAGGCAGTTCCACGCCGGCCAACAGCTGGGGACCATAGCGCTCGATGAAGCGTGCCACCGCCTTCAGCACCACACCGCCGGTGTATTCGCCCGCCATCGGCAGCAGGTCCTTGCCGTGCACTTTGGCCTGGACGTCGGCCTTGCGCAGCATGCTGTTGACGGCCTGCTCGATGAAATCGGGCTGGCCTTCTTCCACCAGCATGATGGCGCGCTTGCCACCGCAGAACCGGGTAAATTCGGCCTCAACCAGCGGATAGGTCACGTTCAGCACATAGAGCGGGACCTTCGAGTTGCCGAAAGCATCGGCCAGCCCCAGCAACTCGAGCGAGCGCAGCACCGCGTTGTAGAGCCCGCCCTGCATCACGATGCCGAAATCCCGCGCGTCCTCGGCGAAGAACTCATTCAGTTCCCGCTGCTGGATGAACCGCACGGCGGCGGGCCAGCGCCTCGCGATCTTGTCCTGCTCATGCAGATAGCTTGCGGGCGGCAGCACGATCCGGTTGACATCTCGCACCGGCTGCTCCATCGCGTCCTTGAGCGTGAACGCCGGCCGCTTGTTGGCCTTGGCGGTGAAACTGCCATGCACGTGGCAGGCACGGATGCGAAGTTCCAGCATCACCGGTGTGTTGCTGGCCTCGGACAGCTCGAAGCCCTGCTCCACCGCGTTGACGATGCTCGGCAGGTTGGGCCGCGGGTCCAGCAGCCAGACCTGCGACTTCATCGCGAAGGCATGGGAGCGCTCCTGCATGATGCTGGAGCCCTCGCCGTAATCCTCGCCCACGATCAGCAGCGCACCGCCGATGACCCCGCCGGACGACAGATTCGCCAGCGCGTCCGAGGCCACGTTGGTGCCGACGGTTGCCTTGAAGGTGACCGCGCCGCGCAGCGGATAGTTGACCGAAGCGCCGAGAGTGGCGGTCGCTGTGGCTTCCGAGGCGCTGTGCTCGAAGCGCACGCCGAGCTCTTGCAGGATGTCGTTCGCGTCGGTCAGCACGTCCATCAGGTGCGAAATCGGCGCGCCCTGGTAGCCGGCCACATACGAGACTCCGGACTGAAGCAGCGCCTTGGTGACGGCAAGGATCCCCTCACCGCGGAATTCCTCGCCCTCGCCCAGGCGCAACTGCGTGACTTCGGATGCGAATGAACGTTCGGCCATGGCGATCGGCGGGTGAAAACGCCAATCTACGCAGCCGTGGCCCATCTGGCGAATGGTTTCTATCCATGCGCTTCATTGATGCGGTGAATAATAAGGATTAACCCTGAAAAGCCCCAAGGCCCCTGGAGACCATGAATTTCGGCCAGCTCGATCTCAACCTGCTGCGGGTGCTGGCGGCCATCCACCGCACCGGCTCGGTCACCGCCGCCGGCCGTTCGCTGGCGCTGTCGCAGTCGGCCACCAGCAACGCGCTGGCGAGGCTGCGCCGCTTTTTCAACGACGACCTGTTCGTGCGCTCGCCGGCCGGCCTGCAGCCGACGCGGCTGTGCGAGACCGTGGCCCCCGCGGTGCTGTCGCAACTGCGGGCGCTGGAGGCACTGCTGACCGGACACGACGATTTCGACCCGATCAGCACCCACATGCACTGGAAGCTGTCGCTGTCCGACCTGGGCGAAATGCTGTTCCTTCCGAAGCTGGCGGCGGCGTTGCGGGTCCAGGCGCCGCAAGGTCACCTGTCCAACATCTCGGTCGCAGCGGCCGACGTGGCGACAGCCCTGGAAAGCCGCGACATCGACTGCGCCATCGGCATCCTGCAGCCGCGCCAGCGCAACATCCGCTCCGAGCTGCTTTTTGGGGAGCAGTATGTGGCGATCACTTCCCCGCACTGGCGGCCCGGCAGCGGACGGGCGGGGACTT
>JAYUHN010000498.1:0-2907 GCA_043766965.1 Ramlibacter sp.
TCCGCCGCCAGCAGCCTTACCAGCCGGGCAACCTTGAAGTCGCCCTGACCCACGCCTGCGAGTCGGGCCAGCCAGCCGGCCGCCGCCGGCGCATCCCGCAGCCGCGCGCTGGCGAGCGCAGCCCCGTAGTAGACGCCGGCCTGACGCGCGACTGGCGCATTCGCGGCGTCGTTGCTCTTTGCCTCGTTGACATAAGCGCGCAATCCGTCCACGCCCGGGTAGGAAAACACCCGCGCCCGCGCCACCATGATCGCGTGCTCGGACGTCCCCACAATCGGCGCGCCTGCGCGATCGAGCGACTGGCGCGACTGCGTTTCGGCGATGCGCTCGGAGGTCATCGGGTGGCTGCGCAAGTAGGGAAAGCTGCCGTTGTCATTGAGCCGGGCGGCCTGCTGCAGCTTCTCGAACATGCTGACGAAGGCTTGCGGCCGGAAGCCGGCCTGCGTCATGACGCCCAGGCCGATCCGGTCCGCCTCGCGCTCCATGTCGCGGGAGAAATTCAACTGGCTCTGGGCCGCAACGGCCTGACCTCCCAGGATTACCGCGTTCGCGGCATCGGGACTTTTGCTGGCGGCGAGGGCGCCGAGGATCATCGCTCCGATCAGCAACGGCCCCTGGCGATTCTGCTGGGTGATCAGCCGCGAGATGTGACGCTGGGTGACGTGACTGAGTTCATGCGCCAGCACGGATGCGATTTCGTCGCGGCTGGTGGTGACGCTGACGAGGCCCAGGTGCAGCCCGAGCCAGCCGCCGGGGAGCGCGAAGGCGTTGATCGATCGGTCCTTGCCGAGCAAGACCTCCCACGCGAACCGGTCATCGAGTTCCGGGGTGAGTTCGCCGCGCGCGCGCGCGGCGGCGAGGAGCGGTTGCCAGATTCCCTGCACATATTCCACCAGCAGCGGATCGTCGATGTAATCCGGATCGCGGTACAACTCGCGCGCGATGCGCTCCCCCAGCTTGCGCTCGGCGCCGACGTTCATGTCGCTGGAGTCGCCGAGGGTTGGAAGCTGCGCGGCCAACGACCCGGAGAGCATGCAACCTGCGACCAGTGCGGCCGCCGGTACGAAGGACACAAGCCGCCGCAGCGGCTTCGAGAGAGCGGCGATGTCGTTCAAAATGAATCCAGGGGCATGAACGCGACAACTTCGGCCGTGGCAGGGTCGATGAAGACCGTCCAGAACGATTTGCGGCCAACCAGCGGCAGATACGCCGTAGTGGCCGCCTGCCGGCCGGCGCCGGAAAGGACCCGGTCGATTTCAGGCGCCCGGCTCGCGAAGCGGGCCCTGAGCCGTTCGACCGGCCTTGCCGCGTGCAGGACGTTCT
Source organism: Ramlibacter sp. (assembly GCA_043766965.1). GTDB lineage: Bacteria > Pseudomonadota > Gammaproteobacteria > Burkholderiales > Burkholderiaceae_C > Ramlibacter. Next base: position 1,324 of record JAYUHN010000498.1, read on the forward strand.
GCCGGGCGGCGGAATAAGGCTCCCAGAGATCGGGACGCGCCGCGAGGGCAATGCCTTGCAGCGCCGCCATGGTGGCGTCGACCTCCTCCGGTCGACTCCTGAAGGCCCGCACCGCCAACAGCGTCGGCCCGGTCAACGGCAGGGCCTCGACACCGGCCGGCACCTTGTCCATGAGGTCGGACGGAATGTCGGTCGCATGGATCACGCGAAACCGGTCGATCTCGAAAACAAGATGCACAGGGCGGGCAACGCAGACGATCCAAAGACCATAGGCGAGTCCGGCCAGCTGGACCAGTCCGATCAGGGCGAGATCTCGGCGCAGTTCCCGCCATGGTTTCGCGGTGTTGAACACGATGAGCGTCATCAGGGGTCCCAGCACCACATCCACTGTCATGAGAAGCACAAACAGATCGCGTCCGCCGGAGAGTTCCCGGTAGGGATAGCGGTACCAGACGCCGAAGACCAGCGCGGCCGCCAGTGCGGCAATCCCAAGGCTTAAAACCAGATGGACGCCGGCGGCGCCCAACCGTCGGTTCCAGTTGTACATGGCCGTATGATGCTTGAGAAAATCGAACGTTCCGCACGCAGCTGCTACCCACAAAACGCATGCCCTTCCTGACCCATTTTGACGCCGAGGGACAAGCCCACATGGTGGACGTGGCCGCCAAGGCGAGCACCCACCGGGTTGCCGTGGCCGCGGGTCGCATCGACATGCTGGCCGCGACGCTTGCTCTGATCCAGGCAGGCAACGCGAAAAAGGGCGATGTGGTTGGCGTCGCGCGAATTGCCGGCATCCAGGCGGCCAAGCGGACCAGCGAATTGATCCCGCTCTGCCATCCGGTTGCCCTGACGCGGGTGGCTGTTGACTTCACCATCGATGCCGCGGCCTCGTGCGTGCATGTCCAGGCGACTGCGGAAACCGTCGGCCCAACCGGCGTTGAAATGGAGGCGTTGACCGCGGTGCAGATCGCGCTGCTCACCATCTACGACATGTGCAAGGCCGTGGACCGGGGCATGACGATTTCAAACGTCCGGCTGCTCGAGAAAGCGGGTGGAAATTCCGGCCATTACAAGGTCTTGCCCCCGGTCGGTCCCTGATCCTGTCCCCTGCTGGCCTGCGCAGTCCGCCGGCCTTTGACCATTTCTCGTAGTCGTCTGGAAACGCTGCGCGAAAGCGGGCAAGCAGCCAAAGCGCCTCGTCTTCGCGATGGAGCAGGATGGCGCTTGCGATAGCGCTTTCGATCACGCGCGGTTCCGGAGAGTAGTGCAACAGTGCCATTGCAAGCTTGTGCATCGTTGCAGCGTTCTGCATCGTCAGCGGCGTCACGGAGAGCTCCGCAAAGCCAAGCTGGTCCTGGAACAGCCACGAGTCGCCGACGCGGGGCAGCGGCCGGTCGCGGTACAGCACGCTCCGCTCGTCCGGCGCGGTGTAGAGCTGGCTGACACGGTGGTAATCCCACGCCGAGAATAATAGGGCGGCGGCCAGCGGCATGCCAATGCCGATGCGGACAGTCCACCCGCCGAGGTACGCTGCCGGCACCGGCCGCAGCCACGGCCGCGCGAGCAGGCCGAGGCTGAAACCGA
>JAYUHN010000499.1:0-2901 GCA_043766965.1 Ramlibacter sp.
CAGGTTGCCGACCCACATCGAGACGATCAGGCCCCAGAACAGCTGCGGGTTGCTGGTCATCACCTGCGGCCCCGGCTGGACGTTGTGGATCGTCATCGCTCCCACCATCAGCGCCATCACGGCGTTCGGCGGGATGCCCAGGGTCAGCAGCGGAATGAAGGACGTCTGGGCCCCCGCGTTGTTGGCGGATTCGGGGGCCGCCACGCCGCGGATGTTGCCCTTGCCGAACGGGATTTCGCCGGGCTTGGAACGGATCTTCTTTTCCAGCGCATAGGACGCGAAGGACGCGAGCAGTGCGCCGCCGCCCGGCAGGATGCCCAGCGCCGAACCGAGGAAGGTTCCGCGCAGCACCGCCGGCCACATGTTCTTGAAGTCCTGCTTGGTCGGCCACAGGCCCGTGACCTTGGAGGTGAACACTTCGCGGTCGTCTTCCGGCTGCGACAGGTTGCTGATGATTTCGCCGTAGCCGAACACGCCCATCGCCACCACGACGAAGCCGATGCCGTCGGTGAGTTCGGGAATGTCGAAGCTGTAGCGCGCCACGCCGGAGTTCACGTCGGTGCCGACCAGTCCCATCAGCAGGCCGAGCACGATCATCCCGATCGCCTTCAGCAGCGAGCCGGACGCGAGCACCACGGCGCCGATCAGGCCCAGGATCATCAGCGAGAAGTACTCGGCCGGGCCGAACTTGAAGGCGAGTTCGGTCAGCGGCGGCGCGAACGCGGCCAGGATCAGCGTGCCGACGCAGCCGGCGAAGAACGAGCCCAGGCCGGCGGCTGCCAGCGCAGGTCCCGCTCGGCCCTGCCTTGCCATCTGGTATCCGTCGATACAGGTCACCACCGACGACGACTCGCCCGGCAGATTGACCAGGATGGCGGTGGTCGAGCCCCCGTACTGGGCGCCGTAGTAGATGCCGGCCAGCATGATGAGGGCCGACACCGGCGGCAGCGCGTAGGTGGCCGGCAGCAGCATCGCAATGGTCGCGACCGGCCCGATGCCGGGGAGCACGCCGATCAGCGTGCCCAGGACGCACCCGATCAGGCAGTACAGGAGATTGATCGGCGTGACGGCGACGCCGAAGCCGATGGCCAGGTTACTGATGAGATCCATGGTCTGTTTTCCTCAGCCGGTGATGAAGGCCGGCCACACCTGGATCTGCAACTTGAGCAGCAGGATGAAAGCGACATAGCTGCCGGCAGCCAGGATGGCGGCGAGGATCAGCGTGGGGCTGGTATGGAAATGGCCGTCCGCCATGCTGGAGACGATGGTGAGCCCGAAGATCGCGGCGATCATGCCCATGGCGGGAAGGCCGATCGACGGCAGCCCGGCCAGCAGCACGCCGAACAGCAGGTTGGCCATGATGATGAAGAACAACGGGCGCCAGGCCCACCTTCCGATCTGGTCGCCGCCCTCGACTTCCACCACCAGCGAAGTGAACAGCACGACCGCTCCAATCAGCGCCAGCACGACGCCGAGCATCAGCGGGAAGTAGCCCGGACCCATCCGGGCGCCTTCGCCCACGTTGTAGGTGGTCGCGCCCCAGGCAAAAGCGACTCCGATACCGACGAACAGCAGCCCCGAGAAAAAGTCTTTTTGACTTTTGATGTGCACGGTTTTTCTCCTGGAGCAAAAGCGAATCGCCGATTGTGGGGCGCGGATCCGGCGACCCCCGTTGTGGAAATCACCTAGTTTTGGTCAGGTGGCGTTATGTTTCGCCACCCGCCCGTCCGCCCGGTTCTCAATCGAGCGACGGCGTCGCCGTGAGGACTTCGTCGAGAGTGGTCACTCCCTCCGCCACTCGCAGCGCCCCGGCCAGCCGGAGCGGACGCATGCCATCGGCGATGGCCTGCTTGCGCAGCAAGGCGATGCTGGGCCCCTGGCTGACCTTTTCCTTGAAGGCCTCGGAGACGGTCAGCAACTCGTACAGGCCGGTGCGACCGAGAAAGCCGGTCATCCGGCAGTCCACGCAACCGACCGGTTTCAGAGGCCGGTAGCTGCCGCTGATCTTCCAGGGCTTGATGACCTCGTCGATGGCGGCGCGCGAGCTGCTCTCGTCCGGCTCCCGGCAGAGTTTGCAAAGGGTGCGGACCAGTCGCTGCGCCAGCACGCCCACCACGGTCGCGTTGATGAGGTAAGAGGGAACGCCCAGTTCCATCATGCGTGTGAAGGCCGACGGAGCGTCGTTGGTATGCAGCGTCGAAAACACCAGATGCCCGGTCAGGGCTGCCTGCACCGCCATCTCGGCGGTCTGCAGGTCCCGGATCTCGCCGACCATGATGATGTCCGGGTCCTGCCGCATCAGCGCCCGCAGGCCTTCGGCGAAGTTGAAGTCGAGTTGCGGCTGGACCTGGGTCTGGTTGAAGGAAGGCTCGACCATCTCGATCGGGTCTTCCACGGTGCTGACGTTGACTTCCTCGGTCGCGACCCGCTTCAGGGTCGAATAAAGCGTGGTGGTCTTGCCGGAACCGGTCGGCCCCGTCACCAGGATGATTCCGTGCGGCCGCTTGACCAGCGCCTCCCAGCGCTGCGCGTCGTGCACCGCGAAGCCCAGGGCGTCCAGGTCCTTGACGGCGGTGTCGGGGTCGAAGATCCGCATCACCATCTTTTCGCCGAACACCGTGGGCAGCGTCGACAGCCGCATCTCGATCTCGTCGCCGCGTGGATTGCGGGTCTTGATCCGCCCGTCCTGCGGCCGCCGCCTCTCGACCACGTCCATCCGTCCCAGCAGCTTGATGCGCGCTGTCATCGCGGTGAGCACGGTCATCGGCATCTGGTAGACCGGATGCAACAGGCCGTCGATCCGGAAGCGGATCACGCCCTGCTCGCGCCTGGGCTCCAGGTGGATGTCGCTGGCGCGCTGGTCGAATGCGTATTGCCACAGCCAGTCGACCACCTGCACCA
>JAYUHN010000500.1:0-2892 GCA_043766965.1 Ramlibacter sp.
GTTTCGCCAAAGTAGCGACGCTGGGAGAGATCGGCGCCAATGGCGGCAATCTGTCGATTCCGATGTACGTCAAGCGCCTGGCGGCCGTTGCCGGCTTGGACAGCAATGGACAACCGGTCTCGCTGAAATCGTCCTGGGCGCAATGGCAAACCGAAGGTCGAGCGTTTTGGATGCAAATGGATGCCCTAGTGGAAACGTTGGATGGTTTGGCCACGACTGAGGACTCGTCATGAAGCTAAGAACAATTCGACTATCAAACTTCCAGTCTTTTGGGCCGGCTCCAACTGAGCTATCGCTAGATTCCTTGACTGAATGAAATTTGTAGTGATTGAGTCAAGTTTTTCTACGCGGCAATGAGGGCCTGGTCGCACCATGAATTGACGGCTGCTTCGGCGGTGTGGAATTGCCGCAGTGCTTTGGGTGAAGCGTCCGGCGCAGCGGGCACCAGCGGCGCCATTGCCGGGCGCAGGATGCGCGAGTACACGCGGGTGTAGAACAGCGCCGTTCGCAATCCCTCCTCGGTGAGCCGGTAGCGGTGAGACTGGGGCAGCCTCTCGATCAGGCCGTGCAGACGCAGCCGTCGCAGCTCGTAGCTCATGCGACCCGGGGAGATTTCCTCAGCTCGCTTGCCCAGCAGGACTGCGAATTGCTGGCGCAGGTCCTTGTTGGTGAACCCGCGCGCGACGAACACGAACATCAGCACCGCATTGAGAACAGCTTGCGTGTTGGTGTCGCCAAAGCGCAGCGCGCTGGCGCGTTGCCCGTCGATCTGACGCGGGCGTTGCAGGTGCTGGAAGGCGTCGTCGCCGAGCGCGCAGTCATGGCTGATCTGCTCAATCTCCAGCAACCGGCGGTTGGCGGCAAAGCCGATGCGGCGCAGTTCGGGCAGGTTCTTCAACAACCGCCCCACGCCAAAGTCGCGCGTGTCGTTGATGGTGGTCTCCGTCCTCAAGGCCTGCCCCTCTTTGTGGTACTGCTTGATGCGTGAACGCTTGTAGTCCACATGTAGCGAAGGCGTGACGCCCTCGGTTATCACCCGGGTACCAAAGCGTCCCGGGGTGCGCCGGGTTACCCGGCGATCGAAGATCAGTTGCACCTGGCCGGGCCGCCCGATGTCCAGGTTCTCGCGGATGACCTGCTCGAAGAAGATGCGCCCGGCCACCGGCCGGTCAAGCACCTGCGTGAGCGCGAACTCGGCCTGCAGGATCGACAAACCGTAGCGGTAGCCGGCCATCCGGTCGCGTCGATCAAAGGGGTGGGGCAGCCGCGCCAGCCACTTACGCAGCAGCCGGTCGATCTTCCTGTCGTCCAGCCCATCGCAGATGCGCCGCAACGCTTTGGGGTCGGCGCAGGACAGAACGCCGTTGTCCAGCGCCTCGAACTCGATACCGCGTTTGCGCAGTTGGCATTTGGCGTACTCGTTGCCGTTGATGCACAACTTGGCGTTGTAGGGGAAGTACGAGCAAAACTTCAGGAAGAAGGGACCGAAGTCCTCGTCCACGCAGTAAAAATAGTAGTGGTTGACCATGGCCGAGCCGTCGACCACCCACGGGTAGCTCATGCCCGTGAGCGCGTTACGACGGCGCTCGGTGCGAACCACCCGTGCCTTCTCCTGCGCCCGCCCGACGTACAGCACGCCTTCGTCGGCGTCGAACTGCCGCAGGTACTGCTGCGTGACCTCGTCTTTGCGCTGGTGCTTGGAAAAACTCACCATCTCCACGCCCTGCGCGGCGACAAAGCGCTCAATGCTGGCCACGAACGCTTCAGTCTTGGGCGCCACACCCGCGGTCGAGGCAAACCGCTGACCGAGATGGCCGCGCAAATACCACACCACGCCGCCTATGCGCTGTAACTGCGGCACATAGACATTCAAATACATCCGGTCGATGCTCTCGCTCTCAAGCACGACATGGTCGCGCAGGACTTCGCAAACGCTATGTGGTAATGTCATATCTGGCTCCGGTCGTCCACGGGGTCTTCGGACCCCATTGAGCTTCGAGCTCCAACTATTTCTGGGCTTGTCCCAGCAGGCTCGGTCGGAGCCACCTTACACCATCAACGCTTCCCAGTCACCCATAAGCCATACCACTTGTCGGTCTGAGGCGCAGCCTCGTTAGATGTAGTGTGTCGTGATTTTTTTGCATAGAGTTCAGCATAGGTCGGCGCAGTGACGTTGCCAGCATTACCAAGCAGGGAGCGCAAAGCATCGAATGGGTAGAAGCGGCGATTGGAGCGGAACGTGAATTCGTTGAGATAGGCTTGCAGGTGTTGCTGGCTGACGCCTGGGTGAATGCCACGTAGCCATGTTTTGAGATTGGAGAACACGAGGTGAATGATGGGCAGGAAGGTCTCGGCAACCTGCATGTCGCCACGTTCTGCGACGGCGGTATGAAGATACCCTCGTTTTCCAAGCGTCGCGTAACCGCTCCAGTCGTCGGTGATGATGGTGGCGCCTGGCGTAACGACGCGATCGACGAAGCCACCCAACGATTTGGCACTTCGGTCTGGCACCACCGCGAGCCAAACACGTCCGGCGTACCGCCCAGTCCTGCGCTTGTTGAAGCTGCCACCGTGCTTGCGCTGTCTAACCTCGACAGCACCGGCGACGAGCACCATGTCGTGAACGCCTCGGCCCTTGCCGCGAGTACGGCCGCCGACGCAGATTTCGTCGGCCTCGATGTGTTCTGCGGGGTTGCCGCCAATTCGATCCTGGTCGGGGCGCACCATGCCGGCCCGCAGTTTGTGAAGGATCTGGAAAGCCGTCTCGTAGCGCGGCAGTCCGAGTTGCTGCTGAAACTGGACGGCCGACATGCCGGGCGTCTGGCTGGCGACCAGATAGGCTGCCCAGAACCACACCGAGAGCGGCGTGTGAGTGCGCTCCATGACGGTGCC
>JAYUHN010000501.1:0-7662 GCA_043766965.1 Ramlibacter sp.
GCGCGCCTGTCACCGCGCCTGCGGTGCGCAAAAGCGTGGCACCGCAAGACCGGGGTTTCCTGGATCGCCTGCTTTCCACGTACAAGACGCTCACCCAGCCACGCCTGCGCTCGCCGGAGCAGATGAACGAGTCGAGCGCCGTCGACGCCGTGCTGGCGTCCATCAGTGTCGACCCCAGCAAGAGCACGCGGCTGGTGAAGCTGCAGGTCGTCCACACCGATCCCGACATGGCGGCACGCATAGCCAACGTCACCGCGGACACCTTCATCAACATGGCCGTCGAACGCCGCCTGGATGCGACCTCCTACGCCAAGGCCTACCTGCAGGAGCAGATCGGCCAAACGAAGGCCCGGCTGGAGGAATCCGAGCGGAAGTTGAATCTCTATGCACGCGACAACCGGATCCTCTCCCTCGACGAGAAGACCGATGTGGTCAACCAGAACTACACGGATTTCGCGTCCGCCCTCACCAAGGCCGAGCAGGACCGCATCAAGTTCGAGGCGATGTACCAGGAGGTCCGCAACGACCCGACCAAGATTCCGGCCACTTTGGACAGCAAGATGGTCCAGAGCTACAAGGAGCAGAAGGCCAAGCTGGAGATCGATTACCACCAGAACCTGACCGTGTACAAGCCCGAGTTCCCGAAGATGGTTCAGCTCCGCGCTCAGATGGCCGAGATGGACAAGCAGCTGCGCGAAGAGATCACGGCCTACGGCACGGCGATCCGGGCGCAGTACGAAGCCGCGCTGAAGCACGAGGCTCTCCTGCGCGCCAGGGTGGCTGCCACGCGCGACAACGTTCTTTCCACGCAAGCCACCAGCATCGACCTCAACCTCCTCAAGCGCGACGTCGATACGAACCGACAGCTCTACGACTCACTACTGCAGCGGATCAAGCAACTTGGCGTGTCGTCCGCTGTCACCCTCAATTACATCTCGGTGCTCGATCGCGCCGAACCCGGCGTGCTTCCGTTCCAGCCCAGCATCAAGAAGAACGTCGGCATCGCGGCGATCGTCGGGCTGCTTCTGGCGGGCGCGTTCGTTGTCGTGCGGGAGCTGTGGACAGACTCGATCAAGACGGCCAAGGACGTGGAGGCACTCGGGCTGCCCCTGCTGGGGCTGATTCCCAAGGTGGACAGGACCGGCGTGCGCGGCGGGGTGGCGATGGCGTGCCATCACGAACCCATGTGTGCGGTGGCCGAGGCCTATCGATCCACCCGCGCCGCGGTGGACTTCTCCACAGCCGATGGCGCGCCGCGCCGCGTGATGGTCACCAGCACCCTGCGGAACGAGGGAAAGAGCACCACGGCGCTCGGCTTGGCGATCAACTTTGCGCAGCTGGGTCACAGGACGCTGCTGATCGACGCCGACCTGCGCAACCCCAACGTGCACAAGCTAATTGGCATCGAGAATTCGTTCGGCCTGTGCAACCTGCTGGTGGGCGACCACTCGGAAGACGTGTTGAGCCGCCGCACCGAGGTCCCCAACCTTGCTGTCATCACCGCGGGGATGCTGCCTCCGAACCCGGTGGAACTGCTGTCCAGCCCGAAGCTGCTGCTGCTGCTGGACACCCTGGCCAGCATGGGCTTCGACCGCATCGTCGTCGACGCCCCGCCAATGCTCGGTCTGGCTGACTCGATCGTGCTGGGCAAACAAATCAAGAACATCCTGTTTGTGATCGAGTCGGAACGCACGCGCCGCAGCGGGGTGAGCGACGCGCTGCGCCGGCTGGCCGTCGCAGGACTCAGGCCTCGGGGCGCGGTTATCACCCAGGCGGCGCCTCGCTCAATGCCTGCAGGCTACGAAAGTTACTACGCATATGGGGCGGTGGAGTCGCAGAGCAGGTTCGGTCTGCTCGGAACAGAGAAGGGCTGAGGCGAGCAGCGTCGATGCAGGGTACCGGGCCGGTCAAGATGCGGCCCATGAAAATTCTCCTCACCGGCGCGGGGTACTGGTCGTAGCGTATTGATCGTCAGCCGACAGAAGGAGGGGCAATGTACCCTGGCGTAGTTGGTAGGACGCCTTCTCCGTCAGTAGCACATTGACGGATGGATCCGTCGCGACCGCCGTGGTTGCCCGCCTACCAGCCACCGGGGCTCGCCGCCTCTGGTGCAGTGGCCAAGCGCATGTGCCGGTGAGCATCCAGCGGCCAGTCCGTCCGGCGGCGAGGCAGCCGCCTTCCACACCATCAGCGGGGACGCCTCGAGACGAGGCCCGGTGGAGGGTGAGGCGCGCCAGGCGCAAACGCGCATCGCGTGTTATTTGTCCGAGGTGGTCGACGAATCCCAGTGGGACTTGGGCGACGACTGAAGGGCCGAGAGCTCGCAATGGCCGTAGGGGGCAGTCTCCGCGCCTGTCGATCCTCCTAAGGTTAAAACTCTTCCGCTACACGGAATTCCATCAACTCACTGGAATTCACATGCGTCTGGACGTTCATTCGGCCGTGTGAGTAAAGGGCTCCTGCAGCACTTCCGCCAAGCGCACGCCTGCCGCCTTGGTAAGCAACTTCCGGCCACGGTGCAGCCGGTACTGGCCATTCGTCTTGAAGCTTGCGTCGAGCTTCTTTGCGAGGCGGGTCGAGCACAGGTGCGCATACCGGAGCAGCATGCGTATGTCGCGGTGACCCGAGAAGAGCTGCAAATCCAGCAAGGAGAAGCTGCCCCCGTTCAATTCGCCACCGGTTTCAGCGACCCGACTGATTCCCTCGTGTCTGCAATCGTGGATGTGAAGGTCCTCAAGGCCAGCGGCGGCGCACGCCTTCCGCCAGGCGCTCCCGAGGGCGTCGACCCCAATGGGGAACACCTTGGCGCCATCCGAGGGCAGTTCCTGCAGGAGCGCAACGAGGTCAAAACGAAGCGCCAGTCGGCGCGGCCGCCCGTTCTTGGTTTCCGGCAGGTAGGCCGTCTGCGCTTCGAAGTCGATCCTGTCCCAGGTGAGCGACAGCGATTCGCTGCGGCGCGCCGCAGGCATGAGCTGGAACTGCAGGAATGTCTCGAGCAGCGGCACGACCGTGCAGCTGCCTTCCGCCAACGGACGCAGACGAACTCTCTCGGCGGCCATGACCTTTTTCCGGGCGCTCTCGCTGCTGGACACATGGCCGGACAGGCTGTCTGCGACGAGCACTTGCAGCCGCTCCTCCGCCGCGCGCTCAAAGTCCAGCTGTGCAAGGGCGTCTGCTAGGCGCCGCTCCTCGGCTGCGCTGATACGCCGCTCGCGCTCATTGAAGTACTTTGGACGCCGCACCGCGTCCATTGGATTCTTGGCGAGGTTGTAGTCCCAGACCCTTGGTCGCCACCGTGACTACGCTGCGCAGGATGTCCAGCTCGCGGTCCAACGTGGCCGGCGCGACTGATTGAAGGCGCTCCTCCATGAAGTCCTCGATGTCGGTGGTGAGCACCTCGGTGAACCGCTTGTGAATCCACTGCAACTCGCTGCAGGTCTCGCGCATCTGGAACTTCGCCTTGCGCACTGGCTTGCCGGCGGCCCGCAGCGAGCTGCGGTACGCCTGTAGCAGCTGCTCGCCGGCCGGGCCACTGTCTTGCAGGGGCGGATAGCCCTTCCGTCTGATCCGCACCAGGACCTGGTCTTCCTCTTGCTCGACGCGGGACTTCAATCCCTGAGCGCGCACTGCGGCCATATGGGCCTTGACGTCGGCCAGTCGGTTGAACGGGAATTTGAGGGTCAGGTCGGGTCGGTTCTTGACCGTGACCTGGTACTTGCTGCGGTTCTCGATGGTCGCCATGGAAGTCTCCGAAGTGAGACTTCTGATAGCAACCGGGACTTATATGGCCGACACCGTTGCCACGGGTCGCGGCACAGATTTGGCACAGAATTCTTCGGATCGCTGTCGTCGAAGGCACTGCCCCGCCGTAAGTCATTGTCGCGAAAAGAATTCCTGGTCGGGGTGAGAGGATTCGAACCTCCGGCCTCTACGTCCCGAACGTAGCGCTCTACCAGGCTAAGCTACACCCCGATTCAGCCTGAAAATCCGCGCGCGAACCTGGGTCGATTCAGTTGCGGCGCAGCAGCAGTTGAGCCGCCAATTGTAGCAAACCCTGCGAGCATTCATTGCGCGGCAGCCTCTGCGCAGCCTCGATCGCGCGTTGCGCCTCGTCGGCGGCGGCCTGCCGCGTCACCTCCAGCGAACCGGTCTGGCGCACGATCGCCACGATGTGATCGAGTTCGGCCGCCGCGCCGGTCTGGATGGCGTGCCGGATCAACGCGCTTTGCTCCGGCGTGCCGCGCCGCATCGCGGCGATGAGCGGCAATGTGGCCTTGCCCTCGCGCAGGTCGTCGCCCAGGTTTTTTCCCATCTCCGCCGTGTCGCCGTCGTAGTCCAGCACGTCGTCGATGACCTGGAAGGCGGTGCCCAGCGCCTGGCCGTAGTCGGCGCAAGCCTGTTCGATTTCCGGTCCGCTGCCCGCCAGCACCGCGCCGAGCCGGGCACTGGCCTCGAACAGCTTGGCGGTCTTGGACCGGATGACACGCAGGTAGCCGGCTTCGGTCAGCGACGCGTCGTGCATGTTCATGAGTTGCAGCACCTCGCCTTCAGCGATGACGTTGGTGGCGTCGGCGAGGATTTCCATCACCCGCGTCTGGCCTGCATCCAGCATCATCTGGAAGGCCCGTGAATACAGGAAGTCGCCGACCAGCACGCTGGCCGGGTTTCCAAAGCTCTCGTTCGCCGTCGCGCGGCCGCGGCGCAAGGTGGACTCGTCCACGACGTCGTCGTGCAGCAGGGTCGCGGTATGGATGAACTCGACCACCGCCGCGAGGTTGAAGCGCTGTTCGCCCCGGTACCCCAAGGCACCGCAGACCAGCAGCAGCAGAGCCGGACGCAGGCGCTTGCCGCCCGCCGAGATGATGTAGCGCGAAACTTCGCCTACCAGCGGGGCCCCCGAGTCGAGCCGGCTGGCGATGACGGCGTCGACCCCGACCATGTCGTCTGCGACGAGGGCAAGAACTGAAGCTGTACTGGAGGAATTGGCGGTCAAAACGGCGAACGCGGGTCGGGATGGGGGATTATAGGAAGCCGGCCGGCGCCTGCTTCTCGCTCGGCGCCAGCTGGTGTTAGTGGGCGCCAACCATGCTATACTCGAGGGCTCTGCGGAAATCCGTCCGGGGAGCCTTCCCAATCAAGAGGTCAACATGTACGCGGTCATAAAAACCGGTGGCAAGCAGTATCGCGTTGCTTCCGGCGAAAAAATTAAAGTAGAACAGATTGCTGCGGACGTAGGCCAGGAGATCGTGATCGACCAGGTTCTGGCTGTCGGCATCGGCGGCGAGATCAGGATCGGCACACCCCTGGTGTCCGGCGCCACCGTGGTCGCGACCGTGGTCGCACACGGCAAGCACGACAAGGTTCGCATCTTCAAGATGCGTCGACGCAAGCACTATCAGAAACGCCAGGGCCATCGCCAGCAGTTCACCGAGCTGCAAATTGGTGCGATCGCCGGCTGATTCAGTTGACTTGGGGACAGACCTTCAGCTCTGTTCCCGACATACCAGGAGGCATAGAAATGGCACAGAAAAAAGGCGGCGGCTCGACGCGAAACGGGCGCGATTCCCAGCCCAAGATGCTTGGCGTGAAGGCTTTCGGTGGTGAACTGATCAGCGCCGGTGCCATCATCGTGCGCCAGCGCGGCACCCGTTTTCATCCCGGCACCAACGTCGGCGTGGGCAAGGACCACACGTTGTTCGCGCTGGTCGAGGGGAATGTCCAGTTCGCGGTGAAGGGTTCGCTGAACAAGCACACCGTGAGCGTGATCCCGGCGTAATCGTTCTCCGACTCGATCAAAGCCCCGCTGGTCGGGGCTTTGTTTTTTATACTGGCCATCATGAAGTTTGTAGACGAAGCCTTTATCGACATCGCAGCCGGCGATGGCGGGAGCGGCTGCGTCTCGTTCCGGCATGAGAAATACAAGGAGTTCGGCGGTCCCAACGGGGGGGACGGCGGACGCGGGGGCCATGTCTTCGCGGTGGCCGACCCGAACCTGAACACGCTGGTGGACTACCGCTACGCGCGCCGCCATCAGGCGCGCAACGGAGAACACGGCATGGGCTCCGACATGTTTGGCGCGGCCGGCGGCGACATCACCTTGAAGGTGCCGGTGGGCACCATCATCACCGACGCCGAGACCGGCGACGTGCTGTATGAGTTGCTGACGCCGGGCGAGGTCATCACCATCGCCAAGGGCGGCGACGGCGGGTTCGGCAACATGCGCTTCAAGAGCGCGATCAACCGGGCACCGCGACAGAAGACACCCGGCTGGCCGGGCGAGAGCAAGAAGCTCAAGCTCGAACTCAAGGTGCTGGCGGACGTCGGCTTGCTCGGCATGCCGAATGCAGGCAAGTCCACCTTCATCACCGCGGTCTCGAACGCAAGGCCCCGGATTGCCGATTACCCATTCACCACCCTGCATCCGAATCTCGGTGTGGTGCGGGTCGGCCCGGAACAGAGCTTCGTGGTGGCGGACTTGCCGGGCCTGATCGAAGGCGCGTCGGAAGGGGCCGGATTGGGCCACCTGTTCCTGCGCCATCTGCAGCGCACGCGGCTGTTGCTGCACATCGTCGACTTCGCCCCGTTCGATGACGCCGATCCGGTGGCACAGGCGAAGGCCATCGTGGCCGAGCTGAAGAAGTACGACGCCGCTTTGTACGAGAAGCCCCGCTGGCTGGTGCTGAACAAGCTCGACATGGTGGACAAGGACGAGCGCGCGGCGCGCGTCAAGGATTTTGTCCGGCGCTTCAGGCACAAGGGTCCGGTCTTCGAGATTTCCGCGCTGACGCGCGAGGGCTGCGAGGGCCTGATCAAGGACATCTACAAGCACATCAAGTCGCAGCAGGTGGCCGAGCAGCCCGATGAATACGTGGACCCGCGGTTCGCCGGCGGAGCGCCCGAATGAGCGGGAATCCGGCTTCGACGGTGCTACGGGACGCGAAGCGGATCGTGGTCAAGGTCGGCTCCAGCCTCGTCACCGACAACGGCCGGGGGCTGGACGAGGCAGCGATCGGCGAATGGTGCCGGCAGCTCTCGGGTCTGGCCCAGCAGGGCCGTGAAGTGATCATGGTCTCGAGCGGTGCGATCGCCGAAGGCATGAAGCGGCTGGGCTGGGCGACGCGTCCGCACCAGGTGCACGAGTTGCAGGCCGCCGCCGCCGTTGGCCAGATGGGCCTGGCGCAGATGTACGAAACCAAACTGCGCGAAAACGGGCTGGGGTCGGCCCAGGTGCTGCTCACGCACGCCGACCTGGCGGACCGCGAACGCTATCTGAACGCCAGGTCGACCCTGCTGACGCTGCTGCAGTTGCGGGTGATCCCGGTGATCAACGAAAACGATACCGTGGTGAACGACGAGATCAAGTTCGGCGACAACGACACGCTCGCCGCGCTGGTCGCGAACCTGCTCGATGCCGATGCGCTCGTCATCCTGACCGACCAGAGTGGCCTGTTCTCGGCCGATCCGCGCGGCGACGCAAGCGCGCGCCTGATCGAGAGTGCGAATGCCGGCGACCCGGATCTCGAGCGCATGGCCGGCGGTGCCGGCAGCGCCATCGGCCGCGGCGGCATGCTGACCAAGATACTGGCCGCCAAGCGCGCCGCGCGCAGCGGCGCCAGCACCGTCATCGCCTACGGACGCGAGCCCGACGTGCTGCTGCGCATC
>JAYUHN010000502.1:0-7618 GCA_043766965.1 Ramlibacter sp.
GGATTGGACGGCAAGGCCGCGCCGCTGACCGCGCTCAAGGGCCAGTGGCTGTTGATCAGCGTGGCCGGGGGCGGCTGCGACGCAACCTGCGAAAAGCACCTGTACCTGCAGCGCCAGCTGCGCGAGAGCCTGGGCAAGGACAAGGACCGGATGGACTGGGTCTGGCTGCTGCCGGATGCCGAGCCGGTGCGCCCCGCGTTGTTGCCGGCGCTTGGGCAGGCCACCGTGCTGCGCGTGCGCGGCGATGCGCTGGGGCGCTGGCTGGAGCCGGCGCGTGGACACCGGCAGGAGGAGCACCTGTACCTCGTCGATCCGCTCGGCAACCTGATGCTGCGATTCCCGGCCGCGCTGGATGCAGCTTCCGCCAGCGGCGCCAAGCGGGACCTGGACCGGCTGATGCGGGCCTCCGCCGGCTGGGACAAGCCCGGCCGCGAGGTGCCCTGAGATGAACGAATCTCTGGTCGACCTTTCGTCCGCGTTGCGGTTTGTGCTGTTCGGCGTGGTGGTGGCGCTCGGCCCGCTGGCGTGGCTCTGGCTCCGGAACAGGAAGGCGACGCCGGCGCGACGGTTGCAGGCGCTCACGCTGCTCACGTTGTTCCTGACGTTCGACCTGGTGCTGTTCGGCGCATTCACCCGCCTGACCGATTCCGGGCTCGGCTGCCCGGACTGGCCAGGCTGCTATGGCAACGCCAGCCCTGCCGGCGCGCATGCGCAGATCAGCCAGGCGCAGGCCGCGATGCCGACCGGGCCGGTGACCCATGGCAAGGCCTGGATCGAAATGGTCCATCGCTACCTTGCGACCGGTGTCGGCGTCCTGATCGCCACCCTCGCAGTTGCGACCTGGGCCCTGCGCCGGCGCGCCAGCTTGCCGGTCGCTCCATGGTTGCCGGTGCTGACACTGGCGTGGGTCTGCCTGCAGGGAGCTTTCGGCGCCCTGACGGTGACCTGGAAACTTTTTCCCGCCATCGTCACGCTGCACCTGCTCGGCGGTCTTGGGCTGCTGGCGCTGCTGTGCGTGCAAGCTGCCGTGTACGCGCGCGCCGCTGGCCAGGAGCCGGTTGCGGTGGATGGCGCCACTCGCAGCCTGTTGCTGCTGGCGATGTTGCTGGTCGTCCTGCAGGTCGCGCTCGGCGGCTGGGTCAGCACCAACTATGCGGTGCTGGCGTGCAACAGCTTTCCGGCCTGCCAGGGGAGCTTCTGGCCGTCGATGGATTTCCGCACCGGGTTTTCGCTGTGGCGCGAACTGGGGCAGACCACGGCTGGCGAAGCGATCGGCTTTCCCGCGCTCACCGCCATCCACTACGTCCACCGCCTGGCCGCTTACCCGGTCCTGATCCTGCTCGGCGTGCTGGCATGGCGGTTTCATGCAGGCGAGGTGCTGCGTCCGCAACGCAACTGGCTGCTTGGCCTGGCACTGTTGCAAGCCGCAACCGGGATCACCAACGTCGTCATGGACTGGCCGCTGGCTGCTGCCGTGGCGCACACCGGCGGCGCCGCCGGATTGGTGGTGGTGCTCACCTGGACGCTGTGCCAGACGCGCAGGGCGCCTCAGCGCAGCCGCGCTTCCGCGTTGGGGCGCTCGACGGCTTCCGCATGACCACTGCGCTGCAGGTCGGACACCAGTTCTACGCGCTGACCAAGCCGCGGGTGGTGCAGCTCATCGTGTTCTGTGCACTGATCGGCATGGTGCTTGCGGTGCCGGGCGTGCCGGTGTGGGACGACCTGCGGCTGGCGCTGATCGCCTGCGCCGGCATCTGGCTGGTCGCGGCGGCCGCGGCGGCCTTCAACTGCCTGGTGGAAAAGGGCATCGACGCGAAGATGAAACGTACCGCGTGGCGGCCAACCGCAAAAGGGGAACTGAGCGACCGGCAGACCCTGTCGTTCGCAGGCGCGCTCTGCTTCGCCGGCTCGCTGGTGCTGTACCGCTGGGTCAATCCGCTCACCATGTGGCTCACCTTCGCGACATTCGTCGGCTATGCGGTGATCTACACGGTCATCCTGAAGCCGTTGACGCCGCAGAACATCGTCATCGGCGGCGCCTCCGGCGCCATGCCGCCGGTTCTCGGTTGGGCCGCGATGCGGGGCGAAGTGAGTCCGGAAGCGCTGATCCTGTTCCTGATCATCTTCCTGTGGACGCCGCCGCACTTCTGGGCGCTGGCGCTGTACCGGGTTGAGGATTACCGCAAGTCGGGCCTGCCGATGCTGCCGGTGACCCATGGCAACGAGTTCACCCGGCTGCAGGTGTTTCTCTACACGCTGGTGCTGTTCGCCGCCTGCCTGCTGCCGTTCGCATACGGCATGAGTTCCTGGTTCTACCTGGCGGCGGCCGTCGTCCTCGGCCTCGGATTCTGCTGGTACGGCTTCCGGCTCTGGCGCAATTATTCGGACGCGCTGGCGCGCAAGACCTTCCGCTTCTCGCTCATCCATCTCAGCCTGCTGTTCGCCGCGCTGCTGGTGGACCATTACCTACCATGACAGGCCCGACCATGCACCGACGATCCGCCCTCCTGTCCGTCGCGGGCGCTGCAGTGGCGGCCGCTACCACTGGCCTGTTGGGAGCATGTACCGACAGCAAGCACAAGTTCAGTTCGATCGACCTGACCGGCGCCGATTATGCGAAGGACTTCCAGCTGTCCGACCACAACGGGCTGCCGCGCAGCCTGAAGGATTTCCAGGGCAAGGTGGTCGTGCTGTTCTTCGGCTACACACAGTGCCCCGATGTTTGCCCGACCACGATGACCGAACTGGCGCAGGTCAAAAAATTGCTTGGTCCGGACGCCGGCAAGATGCAGGTGCTGTTCGTGACGGTGGACCCGGACCGGGACACGCCATCGGTCCTGAAGGGCTACATGGCGAACTTCGATCCGACTTTCCTCGCGTTGCGCGGCACGCCCGAGCAGCTGGCCACGATGGCGAAGGACTTCAAGGTGTACTACAAGAAAGTCGATGGCAAGACGGCGACCAGCTACAGCATGGATCACTCGGCCGCGAGCTACGTTTACGACCCGCAGGGGCGCCTGCGGCTGTACACCCGCTACGGCAGCGACCCGCAGGGCCTGGCTTCGGACATCCGGCTGCTGCTGAAGGCCTAGCCCAGGAACCGTCATGCCGGATGGAGTCCGGCACGAACGTTATTCCGCCTTGATGCCGCGCAGCTGGATCACGCCGCCCAGCAGCTTGGTGTCCGATCTGATGCGGTTGGCAAGGCCTTCCGCCGACGTGCCGGCCACCTGCCAACCTTGCTGGAACAGCTTTTCCCGCACTTCTGGCGAGCGCGCGATCGCACCGATCAACTGCGACAGCCTGACGACGATCGGCTTCGGCATCGACGTGGGCGCTGCCGCCGCGGTCCATATCTCGAGCTGGAAGCCGCGCACGCCGCCTTCCTCCAGGCTCGGGTATTCGGGCACCAGCGAACTGCGGGAACTCGACGTCACTCCGATCGCCTTGAGCTTGCCGGCCCGGATCTGCTGCGCCGCAAGCGCCGGCGGCAGCAGCGCCAGCTGGATCTGGCCGCTGATCATGGCCGTGATCACCTGCGGGTTGCCCGGGTACGGAACATGCACCGGATCGATGCCGGTCTTCGTCTTGAGCAGTTCCATGCCGATGTGGGCCACGGTGCCGATCCCCGGCGTGCCGTAACTCCATTTGTTGCCCGCGTTGCGCGCGGCCAGGAAAAATTCCGGCGCCGTGCTGCCCGGCGCATTCGCCGGGGCCGTCAGAAGCAGCGGCGCGGTGCCGATCAGGCTGATCGGGGCCAGGTCCGTGATCGGGTCGAACGGCGTGCGCGGATTCAGCAGCCTTGCGATCGTCAAGTTGCCGTTGATCATCACGCCGATGGTGTGGTTGTCGGTCGACTTCACCACCAGGTCGGCGGCGATGTTGCCGCCGGCGCCCGGGCGGTTCTCGACGATGACCGGCTGGCCGAGTGCCTTCGACAGCGGCTCGGCGATGGTGCGCGCCACCAGGTCGGGTGTCGAACCGCCGGGAAAACCGACCATGATTTTCAGTGATCGCGTAGGCCACCGGGGATCAGCCGACGCGGGTTGGGGCTTGGCGGCATTTTGCGCAAGCGGTGCGCCGGCGACCGCGGCGAGAGCAAAGGCCAGTACGGCACGTCGGAGTGCGGGTCGGGACATGAAGCGTGTTCCTTCGGCAGTGGCCTCGGCCGGGTCCGGCCAGCCTGCGATCGTACAGGCCGCCGGGCCCTGCTCAGCCTGCCTAGAAGTTCAGCGCACGGATCTGGCGGCGTGATTCGGGGCGCATCGCATTCACCGCGTCATGCAGCCACTGGATGCTGCCGGCCGCGTCGAAGTCCATGTCGGGGAGCATCGCCACCGCCACGTTGTACCGCAGGGCGACAGTGGGCGGCAGCGCCTCGTTGTGCTGCAGGCCGCGCGCGATCACCTGCTGCGCGCACTCGTTTGCTTTCCCGGCGCTGGCCGGTCCGTCGAGCAGCAGCATGAATTCCTGGTCGTCCACCCGTGCCGCCAGATCGATGTCGGTGATGGTGCTGCGCAGGATCGACGCGGTGACGACCAGGCTTTTTTCGCCGGCTTCCGCGCCGTATTCGCTGACGATCGCGTCCCAGTTGACCAGCTTGATGGCCAGCAGGGCGCAGGAGTGTTTCTGCCGGACGCACCTCAGGAGAGAACTCTCGAGGCGCTGCAACAGCGAGCGGTGATGCGCGAGCCCGGTCATGGCGTCGGTGCGGGACAGCGCCGCGGACCGCACATCGGTCTCGCGTCGCCGGCTGCCGCGCAGCGTGAGGGCATAGAACAGGATCGGCATCTCCAGCGCGGCGCCCATCGACAGTCCGTAACGCGTGAGCAGGCTGGGCGGGAGCAGGTCGAGTCCCCGAGCCACCGGAAACATCGCCATCACCACCACCGGCAGGAAGCCGGCGGCGATCAGGCGGATATATGCATCCTCGCCTTTGGCCCAGACCAACCCGATCAGGACCATCCCCAGCAGCAGGCCGAGCACGGTGAGCGACATGAATAGCAAAAAGCTGGCCCGTGTCTGCACCCAGGTGTCCATGGCAACGGCGCCGAGAACGGCCGCGATGACGGCCCATACAACGGCATCGAGCGTGCGTGAAAATCGCGCCGGCTCGGTCACGGTGCGCGCAAACCAGAGGGCCGCGGCCGCGGTCATCCCGGGCAACACGAATGTCGCGACCTCGTTCCAGCGCAGCCAGCCGTCCCACAGGTGCTGGGCGCCCACGCCCAGGTAAGCCAGCTGGCTGAGCGCCAGCAAGACCACAAAGACACCGTAAGTGGCGAAGTTGCGGTCCCGGTTGACGGCTGCGTTCAAGAACGTGATGAAGGCGATCAGCGCCGCGAGGCCGAAGTAGGCGCCGAGCAGGAACTGCTCGCGTTCGCGTGCAGCCAGCAGCGGGCGCTGCCCGTAGATGGCGATCGGCGACGCGAAAGTCACCCGGGCGTGTTCCACCCGCAGGAAGTAGCGGACCGGCTTGCCGGCGTCGTGAGCGAGCTCGAAAGTCGGCACCCGCCCGGGCAAGGGCCACTCGGATACACGCCGGGTGTCGCCGGCTTCCTGCTGCACCCAGCGCCCGTCGCCTGCGCGATAGAACAATTGGGCGCGGTCGAGACCCGAAGAGCCGAGCTCGAGGTACCAGCGGCCATCGCCGTTCGCGACCGCGTCGAACCGGAACCACAGCGCCTGCTCGTCGATCGCGTACTGCCGATCGGGTTCACGCAGCGCCCAGGGCAGCGTGTCCCCGGCAGCTTCGACCTGGTCGGCGCTCGCCTGCCTGGTGCGGTCGATCCAGTACAGGCTGCGGCCGTCCAGCGACATGGCCGGTGCCAGCGCGCCGAGAACGATGGCGGGGAGGGCGGGCGGCGACGTGGCGGGGGCATGGTGCGCCAGCTGCGCGATGGCCGCGGAAACGCCAAACAGCCACGACCAAGCCATCCACCGGCTCTTTTTTTTGCTCCTCACCGATTGTCACGCAAAGAAAAAGCCCGGATCTCCGGGCTTTCTCGGGCTTGCGTGGTCGCGGATTCAGGCAAAGGCAGCCAGCGCCTTTTTCATTTTCTTCATGGCGGCCGATTCGATCTGGCGGATCCGTTCGGCGGAAACGCCGTACTCGGCAGCCAGGTCGTGCAGCGTCAGGCCGCCCGAACCGTCGTCGTTGACCTTGAGCCAGCGCTCTTCGACGATGCGGCGACTGCGGGCATCGAGCCCTTCCAGCGCGGCGGCGATGCCATCGGTGGCCATCACGTCGCGCTGCTGCGATTCCATCACCGCCGTCGGCTCGTGGGCGGCGTCGGCGAGATAAGCGATCGGGCCAAAGCCCTCGTCGCCGTCATCGCCCGGCGCCGGGTCGAGCAGCACGTCGCCGCCGGACATCCGGGTTTCCATCTCGATCACTTCCTCGCGTTTCACATTGAGCTTGCGCGCCATCGTGTCGATCTGCGCGTCGGTCAACGTATCGCGGTGGGTCTGGGTGTCGGCGTCGTCCTTGAAGCCCTGCTTCATCGAACGCAGGTTGAAAAAGAGCTTGCGCTGCGCCTTGGTGGTCGCCACCTTGACCATGCGCCAGTTCTTCAGGATGTACTCATGGATCTCGGCCCGGATCCAGTGCAGGGCGTAACTCACCAGCCGCACGCCGTGGTCGGGGTCGAAGCGTTTCACGGCCTTCATCAGGCCGATGTTGCCTTCCTGGATCAGGTCGCCGTGAGGCAACCCGTACCCCAAGTACTTGCGCGACACGGAAACCACCAGGCGCAGGTGGGACAGCACCAGCTTTCCCGCCGCCTCCAGGTCGTTGTTGTCCCTGAGCTGCCGGGCGAACTGCTGCTCTTCCTCGGGGGTGAGCATCGGCAGGCGATTGACGGCGGAAATATAAGCGTCCAGGTTGCCCAGAGAGGGCACCACTGCCCATGGATTCGCCATGGTCAGTGCGCTGCCGGAAGCTCCGTGATCTAGGGACATGCCAGTGACTCCTTTCAGTCGAGAACCAATATTAGCACTCGGTTAGAGAGAGTGCTAAAGGACAAGTTCAATGCGTACAATAGCAAAATCAGGGTTTTCCCGGGTGTCAAAACGTCAGCGGTAAGACAAGGGGAACATTAAGCTCACCGGAGACAAATTACGCCCAGTAAAGACAGCGATGGGTGCAAGCGCTCACAAACAATCAGCCGTCGCCGTCAGATGTGGCGGCCCACACCCAAGCGAGCCCCTCAGCGCACCTGCAGGCGAGGCCCGCCCCCGATGGCCATGACCTCGCCGATCACGGCGGCATCCTCGAAGCCATGGCTGCGGAACACCGCCAGGACTGTCTGGACCGCACCCGGGTCGCAGGACACCAGCAGTCCCCCGCTGGTCTGCGGATCGGTCAGCAACGCCTTAGCAGTCGGCTCGAAATTCGCGGGCAAACCGATATCGCTTCCATAGCCCTCCCAGTTGCGCCCGGAGGCGCCGGTCACATGGCCGGCTGCGGCCAGCGTGCTGACGCCCGGCAGCAATGGAACACGGGACCAGTCGATCCGCACCGCCAACTTGGCACCGCGTGCGAGCTCCAGGGCGTGCCCGGCCAGCCCGAAGCCGGTGACGTCGGTCAACGCATGGACGCCGTCCAGGGCGGCCAGGT